>JAIRNQ010000353.1 GCA_031257955.1 Deltaproteobacteria bacterium
CACAAAAGTGGGCGCCAGCCGCCCAGGCCCTCCCGCCGAAGTTCTCACAAAAGTGGGCGCCCCCACCGTTACTGACGGGTCGTATCGTCTAAAAACTACCGTGTAGTATTGTCTAGATTTTGCCCGGCCTAAAGGGGAGAGCCGGACGATTCCGGAGGCGGGCCGTAAGGTTTGGACCGGGAGGATTTGGGGTAGGGTTGTCGATTGGCGAGAGGGATTTCGGTCGGTTCGGGGCCGGCTCGGGGAAGGTCCGGAGTCGGTCCGGGGAAGGTCCGGAGTCGGCTCGGGGAAGGTCCGGGGTCGGTCCGGGGATAGGTTGAAAGATTCGGGCCGAAAGGTGAACAGCGGGGCCAAAAAGGTGGTGGCGTTATGGGGTTAGTATTTTTGGGGGGAAATAGGCATGCTTCTTTGGGTAAAAGGGGATCTTGGATAATAGTTAACGGAAGATTTAAATTCTAAAAGATGGTTTGATAGATAATAATTATTAAATTTCTTGCGGTAAAATAGGTAAATAAATTATTTTTTATCTTTTAAGCTAAATTTAAGGTTATCTTTGGGATAGTAGTGGAAGGGCCAAAAATTTTTTTTACCGGCAGCCCGTAATCGATTCTGGACTATATCAGACCTAAATAGGAAATAGACACGCAATTTGATGTTTTAGAATTGAAGGCGGACTTGCGTGATGAAAATAATTTAAAGTGTCTTTCGCCTTGGTGTCGATATTAAGTATATATAATTAAAGTCTTAAGTACTCGCATATCGTAGATTGTAAAATGTATAAGCCTAAGTATTAGATGTATTTCCCAGGCTCAGTTTTTTGGCCAACGGGCATAATCGAGAAGTTGGGCACCCAAAAACGGCTGTCTCAAAATTGACGGGTACGGACCAGTTTAAGGGAACAATACGGTGTGTAATTAGGTAACGTTTGTGTCGGCCGGGGCAAGGGGCTACGGCCTTTGGGAGGCGATTGGGGGCTTCGGACGGCCCCGAAGCGGCAATAAACCGCAAAAACTTCCATTTTTCGTTATAGGAACTTGTATACAATTGTTATATAAAATTTTTTGTAGAATTTTCATTTTTCCTTATCTTTTCAGATGATTATAGAACGCGGTTCGAAACGGGCGTTCAAAATCGCGTGTCGGACTTATATTGTCTTACGATTTTTGGGGTCTTATAATTTTGCTCGATGGAGGCGAGATCCCCGCCGACGCGGCCGCGGGGGTGGCCTCCCTTTCCCTGGCCTGGCGCGAGAGGCGACAAAGTCGGTCCGTAAGCTGGGGGCGGCGAGAGGCCGATCGACGTGGCAGCGTCGGGGCATCGTCGGGGCAGCGATGGGGATTGGTCGGGAACTGAAAGGCGCCGGCCTTGGCCAGGCCAAATGGCCAAGGGGTGACGGTCTTGAAAATGGCCCCGGGGAAAACGGTTTTGGTGTGGTTGCTTCGGGCTAAACAAGCAACATAACCCCATAACTAGATATAAAATATAGTTCTATCATAGCTAATTATAGTTTTATATTTTCTCAATTATAGAGATATTATGAGGACCAATAGATGGACCAGAAACAAAGAGCGTTAATCCAGCCAAAAAAGGACTACCGGGGCATCTTGGGGCCCCACAAGATCCCGGCCATCGCCTTGGCCCCTTGGTTCGGACCGGGCCGCCGGTTTGGCCCGGGCCCCCGGTTTGGCCCCGAAAGAGCGCGCCAAGGCGGGAAAACGAAACGGGAGCTGGACATCCTGGACGGACGCCCCGCCGGCGGTTATGGGCGGGGTAAGCCCTGGACCGGGGTAAAATTTTGGCCGGTGGATCCGGATAGGGAAGGTTCGGCCGGGGGCACGCCGCAAGCATCGTTTTGTCCGGGGCAAGGGGTCGACCTCCTTTGGGAGGCGATTTTGGGCTACTGACAGCCCCGGGACGGCAATAAACCGTAAAAACTTCCGTTCGACGTTATAGGAACTTATATACAATCGTTATATAAAATTTTTTGACAGTTTTTCATTTTTCTTTGTCCTTTCAAATGATTATAGAACGCGGTTCGAAACGGGCCTTCAAAAACGCGTATCGGACTTATATTGTCTGACGATTTTTGGGGTCTTATAATTTCGCTCGATGGAGGCGCGGCCCCCACTGAAGCGGCCCCGGGGGTGGCCTCCCTTTCCCTTGGCTGGGCGCGAGGGCGTCAAAGAGGGCCCTTAAGCCGGGGGCGCGAGGGTCGTCAAAGAGGGCCCTTAAGCCGGGGACGCGAGGGGCGTCAAAGAGGGCCCTTAAGCCATGGGTGCGAGGGGCGTCAAAGAGGGCCTTTAAGCCATGGGTGCGAGGGGTCGATCGACGGGGCAGCGACGGGGCATCGACGGGGCATCATTGGGGATTGGTCGGGAGCGGGCCGGTGCCGGCGTCGGCTTGGCCAAATGGCCAAGGGGTGGCCGTCTTGGAAAAGGCCCCGGGGAAAAGGGTTTTGGTGTGGTCGCTTCGGGCCAAATAAGCATCATAACCCAATAACTAGATATAAATTACAGTTCTATTATAGCTAATTATAGCTTTACTAATTTTCAATTATATAGGTATTAGGAGGACCATTAGATGGCCCAGAAAAAAAGAGCGCTAAGCCAACCAAAAAAGGAAGCCCGGGGCTTCTTGGGCCGTCACAAGACACTAACCATCGCCTTGGCCTCTTTGTTCGGTCTGTGCCTCTGGTTTGGCCTGGAAAGCGCCCGCCAAGCCGGGAAAACCGAAAGGGAGCTGGACATACTGGACGGGATCCTCGCCGACGGTTCTGGGCCGGGCGATTCCTGGACCGGGGCCAAATCCTGGCCGGAGGACCCAGACGGGAAGAATTCGGTCGGGGAGAGTTTGGCCGGGGTTACCCCGAAAGGTGAGTATTCGGTTTGGTCCGATTGGTCCGATTCTACCGGAAACGATCCGGCCGGTACGGACTCGCCGGCCGGTACGGACTCGAGCCGGTTGGACAAAGAGGGATTGGCCCCGGGGGCTTTGGCCGGGACGGCCATAGGGGAGAAAGATCTTTTGAAAGCTACCTCACACGAATCGGATTCGTCGGCCGCCTCACCCGGGACCGCCGACGGGAGCGCCCAATTAACCGGCGGGACGCCCGCCGCCGCCCCAATTGGCCTCGGGGGACGGGCTGGGATTGACGGGGCGCCGAGCGCGCCGGCGTCCCCGTCGTCCCAAAGTCCGAGAAAAGAACTTTTGGCCGAAGAATTCACCGAATTGGCTAAGGACCCCGAAGACGGTCTCAAGGCGGCCCCGGTCGCCGAAGCCAAATTGGCTAAGGGCCCCGAAGACGGCCTTAAGGAGGCCCCAGTCGCCGAAGCCAAGGAAAAATCCCTCGGCCGGGCAAGCGGTCCGGCGGCCGGCCCAACGGGGCAGGGGGCGTCCCCCGACGATAAACCCGAAAACGATAAACCCGACGGGTCGGACGGGAAGGCCATGGCGGCCAAAGACCAATTGGATCCGACGGCCTCGTCCGGCCAAGGCGCGAAGGGGCAAGATGCTCCGATGAGCGGCCAGATAGAAAAAACACCGGCCAGTTCGGCCCTCCCTGGCCAGGGCGGGGCCAGATCCGGCCAAGGGGTCGATCCCGCCAAACCGACCCGGGTAGGGAAGGCGCTGGTCCCGATTGACGCCCCAAATCCCCATGAGGCCAATGGCGGAAACGACAAGGCCAAAATAAGGGAAGGGTCGGCGGAAAAGCCCGCCCGGAAGGGAGGCAAGACAGGCCAAGACAAGACTGACCGAGCCGGGACAGGCCAAGACGGGACCGGCCAAGACGGGACTGGCCAAGATCGGGCCGCCGCGAACAAAAAGGCCAAAAAAAAGGACCAGGGGGCGACCAAGGGGAAAAAATCCGAAACGGCGGGCCAGCCCGTTAGCCAAGCGGCCACGGGCCAGAGCGAGTTAACCGAGCCCGGGGAAAGGTCGGGAGCGGACCCGGACCCGGACCCGAATACGGGGACGGCGACGGCGACGGGGGCGGAGGAGGCCAAGGAGAAGACCAGGGAAGTGGAGAGACGCTTGGCCTATGAGCGATCGATGGAGATATTGTTACCGACCACTCCCGAGGAGGTCAGGGCTTACCGTCAGGGGTTGGACGCCAGGGAAGAGGCCCTGGCCGACGGGGCCCCGGCCTCCATGAGATCGCGGACGGAAAGGGTTAGGCTCGAACCGGGCTTCCCCCCGCCCTTGATCGAACTCAGTCCCAATTTAGTTACCGCTTTGGTCTTTACCGACTCCACCGGCAGTCCCTGGCCGGTGGCGGCCACGGTTTTGGGTAGCGGTTCGCTTTTTTCGGCCGAGCTGTTGGAGGGCCAGTCGGCCAACCAGATCGTCGTGGCCCCCCTTTCCAACCACGGCCACTCCAACTTGGTAGTGAGCCTCAAAGGCAAAGACGTCCCCTTGATCGCCAGGCTAAGCACGGCCTCGGCCGCCAAGCCCGGCCGAAGGTTGGACGGTTTAATCATCTTCCAGATCCAGGAGGCTGGGCCCCTGGCCCAGCCTCTACCCGGTGGCCTTCCCAGGCCGGACGGCTTGGTGGACGGGGTTCTTTACGCCCTCTTGGACGGCATCGTTCCCGAGGGGGCCAAAGTCATAGAGGCCGATCCGGCCCTGGAGGGCGAAAGCTTCGTCCTGGCCGAGGGGCGGCTCTACTTAAGGACGACCAGGACCTTGCTCTGGCCGGCGCCCCAGGCCAGGGTCTCCGGGCCCGGCGGCTTGGCCGTCTACGAACTCCCTTTGGTGCCTTCGGTCATGCTCCACGACGCCGACCAAGTCCGGACGGTTAACCTCTGGGGATTGGCCGCCGAACGGGCCTTAAGCGCCGAGAACCGGCCATGACCGGATCCGGGAGAGTGTCCTCTGGGGATTGGCCGCCGAGCGGGCCTTAAGCGCCGAGAACCGGCCATGACCGAATCCGGGAGAGTGTCCCCAAGGCCCCGGCCAATGGACCCGGGATTTGAAAAGCGAAGGCATCCGGTCGGGACGGGTATCGGAAAGAGCTCCGTAAAAGTTTTTGGTTTTTGTTTGAACTATTGACCAACCAAACAATCCCGGAATCGTTCCGGGCAACGTTACGGGCGCCAAGCCGGGGGGCCCGAAGGGCACCCGGCGGGCTGGCGGTTTGGAAAACGGAATTGGGAGTCTATAGGGAGGAAAGAGCGTGGTTAAAGTAAAAGGTTCGGCCCGGTTGGGCCATTTCACCGTTCCCAGGGGCTGGATGCTGGCCGGCCTGGCCGTGGGCCTTATCGTCGCGGGTTATTTGGGGGTGAGGTTTTTCGTGTTGGCCCGGGGCCAGGGTAACGAATTGTCTTCGGCGGCCGGGCTTACCCCCAGAAACGTCGAGGGGACGGCCGGCGGGCCCGGCACGCCGGAATACAACGCCCTTATCGAGGAACTTAACCGATCCGGGGCCCGGGCGGCCCGGGAGAAAGGCCAATCCTTCGTCGATACCCCGGTCGGGGAAAAGATCCCGGCCCAATGGGAGACCCAGACCAAGGACGGCCCGGCCCGGGAAGAAAGAAAAGAGTCTTCCGTGCCCATGGCGCCCCAGCCCATGGCCAAGGAGGTCTCTCCCCCGAAAAAGCCCGAACGGGATCCGGCTCGGGACTCCGGCCTGGTCCAGGCCATGGTAGGGGATCTTAGGGGCTTAGGCCCAAAGGATCCGGGGGCATTCGTCATTAGCCTGAACCGGGATAATGGCCTTCCGGTCGGGCCTCGCCAATCCCCCGAATTGGATTCTGGCGACGGTGCCGCCCCGGCCCCCATTCCGGCTCTCGGAAGCGTTCTCTACGCCGTGACCGAACTGGCCGTCAACAGCGACGTCCCGGCCCCGGTCATGGCCAGGGTGATTGGGGGCGAACTGGCCGGAACCAAGTTTTTGGGCGGCTTTGGCCGGCACGGGGAAAACGTCACCCTGACTTTTACCCGAATGATCGCCCCCGACGGTTCCAGCCGATCGGTTGAGGCCCTGGCCGTAGACCCAAAAACCGCCTCCCCGGCCATCGGGGCCAACGTCGACAGACATCTCCTGGCCCGCTGGGGCGGCCTTCTGGCGGCCAGCTTTCTGGAAGGCTTTGGCGGGGCCCTCTCCGACCGGGGGACCAGGGTCAGCGTTTACGGCGACGTGGTGGTCGAGGGCAAAGACTACGTCGACTTTGGCGAGATCTCCCTGGAAGCCTTGGGCCAGGTGGGGAGCCGGGCGGCCAACCAATTGGAAAAGAATTTCGATCGCCCGCCGACCATGAAAATCCCGGCCGGCAGCCAAATCGGCCTCCTGATATTGGGTCTTAAAGACTGACGCGACCAACGGGACCAACATGACCAACTGGATTACCCTGACCAACTGTACCGACGACACCACCGGAAACAACGTGACCAATTGTACCGACGACACCAACGTGACCAACGTGACGAACCGTACCAACGGGATTAACTGTACCGACGATACCGATGGGCTTTTCGGGACCAACGGGACCGGAAAGACCAAAGAAAATTAGGGGGACGCCATGGGCCAAGACCTTTTTGCCAATCTCATACCCCACTTGGAAGCCTGGTGGGGAGTGCTGGGCCTCATCGTGGCCATGCTTGGCCTGTTTTTGGTGGTCAAGGGACTCATGGGATTGGCCCAACGCCCCCAAGGGGGCGTCAAGCTGGCCTTCCTCACCTTACTGTGCGGGGTCATTCTCCTAAATACCCCAGAATTCATGGACGTTTTGGCCCAGTCCCTCTTTGGTGGCAATTCGGCCGACGTTCTCTCTTACCGGCCCCCAAATCACGCCGCCTCCGGCCTCTTTAGACTGGTGGTCCTGGTGGTGGGCCTGACCGGGGTGATAGGCGTGGCCAGGGGAGTATACCTGTTGCGGCTAACCGCCGGGGAGGGTGGGGGCACGGCCCGGGCCCTGGTCCACATTGCCGGGGGCATACTCTGCGTGAACCTGGTCGATTTTTTGAGACTCTTGGCCACCAGCCTGGGCGGCGAGGTCGAGTCCATCGTGGCCTCCATCCTCGGCTGAATCGCCTTTGGCTGAGCCGCCCTTGGCTGAGTCGCCCTCGGTTGAGTCGCCTACGGCTGAACCGCCCTTGACTAAATCTTGTTGTCCGTTCCGGGAGGGCCGACGGCCGGCTCGGCCAGGGCCGAAGCGGTAAGCCAAAGGCCGACCGGGTGGTTAAAAGGTTTTATACAAATTAGTAATTTTATCATTCTTTATACAATTAAATTTAGTTAAACTCTTTTCTTTAGGTTTTCTTTATAACCTAAAATGTGCGCTGGGAGGAAAAAATGACAATCGTTCAACTTAAATCATTTATCCGTTTGGCTTTAGGCTTAAAGGCCAAGCCGGCCAAAGTCCCCAAGGGTTTTTCGCCCGGGACCGAAGAGTTTGCCCAAAACGGTCGCTTGGCTGCCGGTGTGGCCCCGGGAGCCAAGCCGGGCTCGGAGGCAATCGTCTCCGACGGCCCCACGGACCCCCGCGATTTTGTGGGAAACGAGAGACTCGCGGGAGACGACAAACTCGCGGCGAGCCCCACGGGCCACTGCGGCCTCACGGGAACTTGCGGTCTCAGAACCTGCGGCCTCGCGGGCCCCGACGGTTACACGGAAACCCATAGCCAAACCATCACTTGCGGCCGAACGGGCCAGCAAACCAGCTCTAACGAATGGCGCGTATACCGTCCCGCCAAAGGGCTGGAAGCGCCTTACCGCTTCGGGGTGCCCGAGAGAGACTGGGATAGTGGGGCTTTCTTGAGGGGCGATTACGGCGGCCCTGGCCGTAAAGGGGCTAACGCTTCAACCGAAATTCCGGTCGCCGGGCCGGATGGCGAACGGGTCCGGGAGAGCCGGATCGGGGCGGGGCGCTTGGCCACCGAGGGCAACGGTGGCCAGGCGAACCGTTCGCTTCGGGGCTTGGCCGCCTGGATCTTGGGCCTCTGGGCCGGGGCCAAGGCCACCGGGGCCTGGGCCGTGGGTCTGGGCGGTTTGGGACAAAACGTGGCCAGTAACCTTAGCGGCATTGCCAAGGCCGTCCAGATGTTTGGCTTCGCCGCCGGGCTGACCTTGGTGGTCATGGGACTTCTGGAACTCTACAACACCGGCCGATCCCATGACGCCTCCCTTAAAAGCGGCGTGACCAAGTGCGTGGTCGGGGCGGCCCTTCTGGCCGTGGACGCCATAATATCGACTTTTTCAACCACCATCTTCGGCGGAAACGAGTCCGGGGTTGGCCTTGGGGGTTTGGGACTGTGACGCAAAACTTCAATACGGAAAAGCTTAAAGCCATTGAGGGCGCGCCGACGGAAGTGGACGGACTAACCTTGGATGCCCTCTTGGCGGCCAAGGCCCCAACGGCCACCAAAAGATCGGTCGCCCCCAAGGCCACCAAAGCGCCCAAAACGCCGGCTGCCCCAAAAACCGGACGGTCCGCCAAGGCCACCGAAATATCAAGCCCAAAAGCCCCAACCCTCTCCGACCCCGGGGCCTACGAACAAAAGCTCTTTGAGGAGATAAGGGACTTCGGTAACCCCAAAACCCTGGCCCCTAAACCCGATTACTTCAATGGGTCGGCCCAAAAACCCGATACCCATAGACTCGATACCCATGAACCCGCGATCCATGGACCGATGGCCCATAGATCCGTTGCCCATGGACCCGTGGCCCATGGATCCGTGGCCCAAAAACCGATGAACCAAGACTCGGCGAACTATGGACCGGTTACCCAAGAATCGGCTAACTATGGACCGGTGGGCCAAGACTCGGTGAACTGCGCTACGGTGGCCAAGGGACCGGTTCGCGACGGTTCCTGGTCGGCCAGAGGCGTCTGGGACGACAAACTGGGACTCATGGTATCAAAGGAACCCTTTTTGTTTACGGCTAACGGACCGGCTTTGGAAGTCGATGGCCCCCCCGAGCCGGCAGGCCCGCCGAAAAGGTCCAGGAACAACGAAAACCGTTCACCTAAAGGATTGCCGCCTCGCTTAAAAACCATCGATCCGGAAGCGCGGGCGGCCATGGACAAGTATTATGCCGAAGCGGTTAAACCCGACCGCAATAACCGGGAAACTGACCCAGCCCAACCCAATCAAGCCAAGACTGGCCTGGCCCAACCTAAACCAATCCAGCCCGGCCTATCCCAGCCCGGCCTATCCCTTCCCGATTTGGCCCAGCCCGGCCTATCCCAGTCCAGTTTTGCCAACGTGACCAACTTGGCCCCTTTGGCCGGCGGCCAAGGGGAGGCCCAAGCCAAGATCCACACTCTGCCCCAAACTAGGCCTCCGGCTCAGGTAATGGCCCCGGAGGGGGACATGACGCCAACTAAAAAACCGACAAGAACCTCGATAAGGACCGCGACAAGGACGCCGACGAGGGCGCCCGCCACCCCGCCGACCTGGGCCGCGACCCCAGAACTGGAAGCGACTCGGGCCAATACGGCGCCCATCGCGCCCGCCGCCCCGCCGACCTGGGCCGCGACACCAGAACTGGAGGCGACTCGGGCCAATACGCCGCCCATCGCGCCGCCTAAGACGCCTAGAAGGGCCCGGCCCAAGACGCCGCCCAGGACCCCCGCCAATAATGGGCCTACCGAGACGCCTTACGAGGCACCCGGCCAAACGTCGCGAGGGGCCATACCCCCGTTACGGGAGCTGGGAGCGGCCAGAGGCCAAGCGGTAACCCGGGACATGGCTTCGGCTCTGGTGCCGGACATGGCACCGGCTCAGGCTCGAGACATGACACCGACAAAGGGCCCGGCCAATGTACCGACTTTTGCGCCGGATCTGGGACCGGCCCGGGGCCCAGGCCTTTCCCGCCTGGAGAACTCGACCCTTCCGGGGTTGGCGAAGCCTTTGGCGCCCCCAAGCGCCCCGGATCGGGGCGATCCCGGGGATAACCGGGACAGCCAGAAGTGGGGTTGGGATTACGTGGATGACTATTACGGCTTGAACCAAATACCGGATCTACCCATCCCGGACGTAACTCGGGCCCGCCCAACCCCAAGCCCGTCGCCTGAAAGGCCCTCACCGGATCGCCTACCCGATGGGCGGGATTACTCCGCCCGGTTCGAGGATGTCCACAAGAATGTTTATGGGGCGTCTCTTCTCCCGTCCGAAGATGGACCCGCCGCCAGGGAGATGGAAGACGGGGCCAAGGCGCCCCAGGCTAAGGTAGAGGCTAGAGCCAAGAAAGGGCGCGCCCAGACCAAGGACCAGAACGTCATCATCGAGGAATATTTTGGCCCCCAAAAATGGGATGGCCAAGACTGGGACGGCCAAGATAGTGATGGCCAAGACTGGAACGACCAAGGCTGGGATGGCCAAGATTGTGACGACCAAGGTTGGGACACCCAAGGTAGGGTGAGCGGCCAGGCCAATGGAGGCCAATGGTCGGGAGATCGCGGTAATGGCGACATAACCTTGGGCCCCGGAAAGTCCGTTCCCAATGCCCAGGGCGACGATTCGGGGACAGCGCCACCACAGGCCATACGGTGGCCCTCGGAACCCAGATATGCCAAGCCCCCGGACATAGACATAATAAAGGCTGCCCGGTTTGTCGATGATTTGAACGTAAACGGCCACCAGTATTTTGACACCAATATTACCCAAATCGTCGCGCCCGAAACGGAGGGCGAAAAATTCCAACAATGGCGCAAAAGGGTCGCGGTCGGGGACACCGACACCGCCCGGGCCGAGAAAGAACGCCAAAACAGGCTCAAGAACGGACCCGAGCGCGGGAACGGGAACGAAAATGGGGCCAAGAACGGACCCGAGCGCGGGAACGAAAACGGGCCCAAGAACGTGCCCGAAATCGGGAACGAAAATGGGCCCGAGGATGGAAACGATAATTGGGATGAGGGCTTGGGGGACGACTTTGGGCTCGACGAGAACCAACCAAGTCAGTATCTGGCGCCCGAATCGACCAATTCCCTTTGGCATACCGCTTTCAACAAGGACTTTCCCCAGAAAATGGGCCCCGGCGAAAGCCCGGCCGCCCCGGCGCCCGCGACGCTTGGGCAAAATCGGGATCGTTTCCAGCCCGGCGAGAGTCTGTCTTTGGCCAAAGATTACGGCGGGACGGGCTGGGATAGCCAAAAACCCGCCGCCGATTCGGCCCAGGTCGCGAGTCTGGTTATGGGCCATAGCCAGGGCGATTATTCGGACGATTGGCCGGAGGACGGTTCTGGCGATTACCCGGACGACGATTCGGACGACGGTTCTGGCGATTACACGGACGACGATTCGGACGATTGCCCGGACGACGAATCGGGCGAGGGTTCGGACGATTGCCCGGGCGACGAATCGGTCGACGGTTCTGGCGACTGGCCGGGCGATGGTTCTGGCGACTGGCCGGGCGACGATTCTGGCGATTGGCCGGGCTACGATTCGAGCCGCGATTTGGACGGTTGTCCGGACAACGATTTGGGCAATCGCTCGGACGATGAATCGGCCAACGATTCGGGCGACGATTCGGACGGTCGCCCGGAAGAAGAATTTGAAGATACCCAGAAGGCTGCCCTATCTCGCGCTTTGGCCGAGACTTCGTCCTCGGCGGAAGACGGGGACGAAGGGCCGCATGGGGCCGAGTTGGTCATCGAGTCCAGGGACTGGTATTTGGGCCAGAACCTGAGGCTCTTTAGGGTACTTTTCTTTCTGTGCCCGATCCTCCTCATTAGCCTGGGCATTGACGCCTGGCAGACGGTTTTTAGGCCCGAGCCGAAGTATTTCGCCGTGACCGGCGATCTGCGGGTCATGGAAATGCCGCCTTTGTCCGAGCCGGCCATAGAGAACCGATCCTTAGGCAACTGGGCCGGCGACGTGGTGGTTAGGGCCATGTCGATTAACTTTTTGACTTGGCGCCAAAGCCTTTCGGATCTCCGGACCGAGTTCACCGACGAGGGCTACGAAAGTTTTTTGGAGTCGCTAAAAAGCGGCGGCCATTTGGAGAAGATCATAAAAGAGCGCCTTTCCCTCTCTTGTCTCGTCAGCGGCGCCCCGGTCATCACCGCCAGCGGAAACAGGGAAGGGGTCATGACCTGGAAACTGGAAATGCCCTTGGTCGTCTCCTACGAGTCCTCCGACGGGGTGGTGGCCACCCAAAAGCTCCTGGCCGAGGTGGTGGTCCAAAGGACCTTGCCTAACCTTAACCCCAAGGGCGTGGTCATCAAGCAGATAATCTTGTCTAAGGCTGGCTGAAGGGCCAGCCAAAAGGCCGAATTGGTGGGCCTATTGGTCAACCCGTTTAACCGTTTCAGTTTCAAGGCGTTTGGCGCCTTTCGCTTTCGACGTTTCGGCGATAGGGGGCGAGGTCCGTTTCAATTTCAAGGCGTTTGGCGCCTTTCGCTTTCGACATTTCGGCCATAGGCGGCGCGGACCCTTCCCCCCCGGCCTCAGTCCGATGCGAGGGCAATGGCGCCAACCAGGGCATATGGCTACCATCGGCCATGAACGGGAGGTGAGGCAAAGACACAGTTTTAAAACCCCATGCGGCCGCGTTGGGAGGGACAAATCCTAAAAACGACCCGCGTGAAAAGATTCTGGTTGGAAAAAAAAGCCGGGGACCGGAGGCAAAAAACCCTTTCAAGGCCGGGCCAAACATCGGCCGCCGGATCGAGGGTTTTGCCGGTCCCCACCCAGAGGGCCCTGGCCCCCCCGCCCGGAGGGGCCTGCCCCCCCGCCCGGAGGGGCCTGGCCCCAAGGGATGGGCCGCTTACGGGGACGGATTCCCCGTAGCGGGGAGAGTCGGTGACTTGCGGTTTTACCGTCTTATCGTTTTTCATTTTTTTCATTACTGCGGACGCCCAAGGGCGTCCGGCGGAGGCTAAGGTGGGATTATTTTCGGCGTTCAACGGCTTGAGCCACGCCCTGTTTCAGCTTCTTGGCGGGCCGGCCGGTAGCTATTGCCGGCTGGAGACGGCGGACGATCCGCTGACCTTGGTGGCCGACGACGGCTCGCTTATCGGGGCGGTGGGGGTCTCGGGCTCTTTGGCCCTGGCCTCGGAGGAAGATCTGGAGGCCATCTCCGAAACTTTGGCCGAAAAGACCCGGTCGCTTTTCGATCGGCCCGGCCACGCCCTTTCCATGGTCTTCGACCACGACCCCGGCGGGGCCGGAAGGGAGATCGCCGAAAACCTCCGTCCCTCTCGCGTCTCGGCCGGGGAGTGTTCCCTGGCCCTGGGCGGGGTCCTGGACGGCTGGGAGGCGAGCTTGGCCCAGACCACCGGATCCGAGAGCCTGACGCTGGTTCTTTGGACCAGGCCCACGCTTCTGGCCGATCTGGCCAGGCGCGAGGCGATCCGGGAGACCATGGCCGGCTTGGGAAAACCGACAAAGGGCCGCCAAACCGAGGGCCGGGCCGTGGCCGCCCTTAGAAGCGCCCATCGCGCCGCCCGGGAACTGCTTTTGGGGGCGCTGGTTTCGGCCGGCCTTTTGGGCCGGGTCCTCACGGCCAAGGAGATCTGCCGCCTGATGAGGCTGGCCTTGGATCCCAACCTGACCGGGGAGGATTTTGCCCCGCTCCTTCCGGGCGATCCCCGGCCCTACCTCTTGCCCGACCCGGGTGGGGATCCGCAATCCAGCCTCCTCTATCCTTCACTGGCCTCGCAGATCTTCCCCGGGGAGGCCAAGGTGGTCGATCGTTCCATGGTCCTGGTCGGACAGAGGCTCCACGCCCCCTTTCTGATGGCCGTGCCGCCCAGAACCCCCAGGCCCTTCTCGGAACTTAGAAGGGCCTTGGCCGCCGGCCGGCCCCAGGACCCCCTAAGGACGCTCGTCGCCCTTAGCCCCGACGGGCTTTCCGGCAAAAGCCTCCAAAGCGCCTTGGCCTCGATTCTGGGTTTTTCCTCGGCCGACAACAAGGCCTTGGTTTCGGCTTTGGCCGGGCTTAAACGGATGTCCGAAAGGGGCGAAATCGTGGCCGGCCTCTCCATGGCCTTTGACACTTACGTCGATTTGGCCGAACACGGGCGCCTGCCCGAAGCGGCCAAAGCCCTCCGGGGACGCCTGGCCCGGTTGGCCCGGGTGGTCT
>JAIRNQ010000021.1 GCA_031257955.1 Deltaproteobacteria bacterium
AAAAATGACAAAGGGGATGACCTTTCCAAAGAGGAATTACAAAATATGATGGTTGCCGCCGCGAAAACGGCCATGAAGCAAATTGAGGACAGGGGCTACACTAAAAAATACAAGATCCCAGCCTCCCATCGGCTGCCCGGGGGCCTACCCGGGGCCCAAATATACAAGGCCGCCCTGGTAGTGGGCGGGCGCACGAATGTCCTTATCCAGTTCAAAAAAGAAGATTATTAGGGCTAAGTTCCGTCGTTTCGCACAGTCGCCCCAATAACGTGAAAATCCCCAGTACTTAAAGGCTCATCGCTAGAGGGTTAAGCGCTTGGCCGAAAACCTGAAAGCCGCTTGGTTTGCCAACCTTTGTGCCTAGACGTATGGGGTAACGGTTTCAAGCGATTCCAATCCGACTCGCAGCCAATCCGTGAACTAATACCTCTATTTGTACAGATAAAAGATGACAATAATTTAATTTGAAACCAAAATAAAATATTTTTGCCTTTTCTATAATAACATCTTTATAACAACTTCTATTAATGAGTCTTAATTATGTTTAATTTTATCAAAATACTTCTTTTATCAATTCTTAGTTCGTTTTTTATATTAAATAATAGTATTGCTGTCGCTCAAAGTGAATTTAGTCAACAAGACCTTGAGCGTATGAGTATTTTTATTTCAAAAATTTTAGAAGTTCAAGCTATTCATTCTTATCGTGTAAACGATATGGAATTATCAGATATTTTATATTTCGCTGTTGAACATAATCTATACAATAATTATAATACTAGAATTAAATCTTGTAACAGAAAATTTGATCAGGGTAAATGTAAAGAAATTGAAGTTAGTTATCTTTATGAAACTATAAAAAAATATTTCGACATAAATGTTGTATTTAATTCTGATCTATATATTATGGATGGAATGAAATATTATTTTACTGGTCATAGTTATCAATTTCCCGATTTTGGTAATGAAATTGGAGTTCGTGGTGTAGTTAAAACTGCGTCAAGACTTTCAGGGAATCGAATTTTATTAAAAGGGGATGCCATTTACATTCCGAAGAATTCTATTAATGCGGCTTTCGAGGCGGTGATTAGGCCGCATAGGTGGAATGGCCAAGATACTTATGCTCTTATTAGCATAAAATGGATTAGATATTAGCCATATTATATTTAAACGATAGGCAAAACCCCCAAACTCGCTTGAAACCAGAAATTTTAGTTCTAAATTTCCCACTGTTAGTAAACCGTACTCGGCAAAGCAATGTCAACAACTTAAGCTTGCTCGGCTAGCTTGCTTTTGTTGGCGACTGGATAGCATCCGCTCAATTAGCGGCCCTCAGATTATGACGCTTATCCGCAGTTGCGGTCAGGTGCCTTAAGTTGTTGACATTGCTCGGCAAAGAGGGGTTTTTACGCCTTGATTAATGATTGCCCCCACACGATTGCCGCCAAGACCTCATTTGGGCTGGGCTGGTCCGCCAACGCCTTCGCGGAAACCCTTTTCGTGGACCCAAATGGCTCAGTTAGACGACCATTCTCAACGAGTTATCCAAGGGACCTCCAGAAATTGGGGGTTTCCGCGAGCGCGTTATGATTATCGCCAAGACATCATTTGGGCTGGGCTGGTCGGCTGGTCGCCAATCCTTGACTTGACCGCGGTTTTAGGCTATTTTATCTCCATGACAGCCAACGTAATTTAAGAGCCAAACGGTCGCCCTTGGGCCATCGGTGTCATTTTTTTGCCTTTCCCGGCATTCTCCCTCCGGGCGCCCCCAGCTTCTCCCGTTGGCCTTACGCGATATCGACTCATTTGTCTCGGCGCTTGGTTTTTCCCGCGGCCATCTTGCGTTTTAGCTAAAGCGCCCTTAAACTAATACTAACCGATGGGCTCTCGTCGCGGCCAGCCCTCGGCCAAGTCCCTTCTGGGTATTTGACCGATTTTTGGGCTGCCGCCCCGGGAGACCGTGCGGCCAGCCCTCGGCCAAGTCCTTTCTGGGTATTTGACCGATTTTTGGGCTGCCGCCCCGGGAGACCGCGCGTCGGATCTTCTACCCCTGGCCAGCGCCTTTGCCGTTTGGCCAAGGCCAATGGTGGTGAACATGGATGCCCAAGACGAAGCACTTATCTCAAGGCTGATTGACCATAACCCCGAACTGAAGACTTTGGTGGAAAGCCACCGGGACTTTGAACGCCAACTTGACGAAATGTACCGGCGGCCGCACCTGACGAGCGACGAAGACTTCGAGCTCAAGCGCCTGAAAAAGGCCAAGCTGGCCGGCAAGGAAAAGATAGAGCTGATCCTGGCCCAACATCGGGCCTAGCTTTACTTTCGCCCCCAAGCCCCCACTGGGCGCGTATTGGCCCCCGGCGCCAAGGAACTGATTGAGCCGCGCTAGGCCCCGCCGCTTGGCCTAGCCGGCTTTTATTTTGCCCCGAAGCGGGCACCAGCCGGGCACTGGGCAAAGGGCCAAGCCCACCAAAACCTCAACTCCTGGCCTATCGCCAGCTTCGGCGCGCGGCCCACGACGACTTACCAACTCACGCCGATACCTTACTTCGATTGTTCTCCCCTTTTAGCCTTTCCTCAACCTTGTTCAGAACGATTCACAGCCGGCGGCCACTAAAAGCTTAAATATAACCAACTTATTCATACGTTTTTTAGTTTATACACTTAAGTTTTTAAACATAAATACTCTCAGCAATTATCCCAAAATTCTTTACCCTGTTTTAAGATACTACGGTTGGACTAGGGTTTTCTGATTTGACGGGGAGATTGTTTGCCGCTATAATTTGTGCGAGAGGTTAGTTGAGGGTGGGATTGCAATCATAAATTACCGATGGCCTTCAAACTTTTGCGCATATCACCCAAGAACCCCGAAATTTCGTGGATAAGACCCCTTACTTAGCCACAATAATCTATCTACCGTCTATCGCTCGACTATTGGCCCGCCCAAAACAATTGGGCCAACCCTGAGTCTGTCTGCCCTAAAACCAACGCTTAGCTTAAACGCGAAACGCTGAGCGCCCTCCGCGCCCTGCAGCGACGCGGCTGGAGGACCCGGGGGAACGGAGCGACAGGCAACTCAATGAAGTGGCCAAACTAACGGGCCAATAAATTGGCCGAGCCAGCGGGCCTATGAAATGGGCCTGGCAGGCCCATGGAGCGAAACGACAGCTAGGTTGGTTAAGGCTGATTATGAGGCAAAAGTCGCCTTAAATGGCTAGCGCGCTTGGTAACTATAGATTAATATTCCAAATGAATTTTTTCGGCAATTGGGTACCGGCTAAATTATCAATAAGGCGTAAATTTTATTCTATTTCCTGGTTCAAGGACTGCTTGGGCCAGGTTTGCTTTTTTTGCCTAAAATAGTTTTGTCATTGTAATCAAGGGATTAAATGTCGCCCGGTAGGGCGCGTTTGGGGTAGTAGAGTTTTTTGGGCAGGTGGCCTTGCGCCGATTCGTGGCAATAATTTCATGGCCCGGCAAAGGGCCGTTTGGCGGTTGGGAGTTTTTTAGGCCGAGATAGTTTTTTGGCCAGGTGGCCTTGCGCCGATTCGTGGCAATAATTTCATGGCCCGGCAAAGGGCCGTTTGGCGGTTGGGAATAACGTATGACCAGTATGAGCGGGGCGGAAATCCTCATTGAGTGTTGGAAGCAGGAAGGGGTCAAGGTCATCTTTGGCTACCCGGGGGCGACCACCATAGACATTCATCATCATTTAGCCGTTAGCGGCCTACGGTTCGTCCTCTGCCGCCACGAACAGGCGGCGGTTCACGCGGCCGACGGCTACGCCCGGTCGACCGGAAGGCCAGGGGTGGTACTGGTTACCAGCGGCCCGGGGGCCACCAACACCATAACCGGATTGGCCGGGGCCCATATGGATAGCGTGCCGGTGTTGGTCTTTACCGGGCAGGTCAGTAGGCTTTCCATCGGTAACGACGCCTTCCAGGAGGTCGATATCGTCGGCATCTCCAGGCCCGTGACCAAACACAACTATCTGGTACTCTCCACCGAGGATCTGGCCCAGACGGTCAAGGAAGCCTTTTACGTGGCCACCAGCGGAAGGCCCGGGGCGGTATTGGTCGATCTGCCCAAAGACGTCATGGCCGGCCAGGCCAAGTTCTCTTACCCAAAGAAGGTCGAGCTTAGGGCCTACCAGCCCCATCTGGTCCCCCACCCCAAGCAGGTCCAGAAAGTGGCCGAGCTATTGGGTAAAGCCCGGCGGCCCATTATTTACGCCGGCGGCGGGGTCATTTCCTCGGGGGCCAGCGAGGAACTTTTAAAGCTGGCCGAGATCCTCAACATCCCCGT
>JAIRNQ010000158.1 GCA_031257955.1 Deltaproteobacteria bacterium
TTCCCTTGTTTACCAAGGCTAGCCAGGCTCCTTTGTCTCTTGCGATAGCGTTAAAAGGCCTAACCTTTGGCAAGCCAATGCCTTGCCTATGCCCAGCCTACCGCCGGTGTCCCTGCCGATAGAGGTAAATAGCTTGGCCTTTGGTAAGCCTAGACCTAGCCTATGCCCAAACGACCCCCGGTGTCCCTGGCGATAGCGTTAAATGGCTAGGCCTTTGGTAAGCCTAGGCCTTGCCTATGCCCAAACGACCGCCGGTGTCCCTGGCGATAGCCTTAAATGGCTAGGCCTTTGGTAAACCTAGGCCTTGCCTATGCCTAAACGACCGCCGCCGTCCCTGGCGATAGCGGTAAATGGCTTGGTTTTTTTGTGACATCGATAACCCTTGTCTTTGTCGATGCTTTATTCGGGGAGGAAAACGTGCATATTTTTGAGGGAGTGCTTTCGATGCCGGTACTCGTCACCGGCGGCGTCGTAACGGCGGCCGGCGTGGTTGCGGGCTTACGAAAAATCAACAACGATAACCTGCCGAAGGTGGCGGTCATGACGGCCGCTTTCTTTACCGCCTCGTTCATCCACATAAACGTTGGGCCAAGCACGGTACATCTGATGCTAAATGGGCTTATAGGACTGATGATGGGTTGGGTAGCCTTTCCCATCGTGCTTATAGGGCTTTTAATCCAGGCCCTGCTCTTCCAGTACGGAGGCCTGACCACGCTTGGGATAAATACCCTAAACGTGGCCGGACCGGCTGTGTTGTTTGGCTACGTCTTCAACAAAATGATCTTTAGCCCAGTACCCTTTACCAGCACCGTCGGGGCTTTCGGGGCCGGTTTTTGTGCCATCGCCTTGACCGCCGTCATGGTTTTCCTGGCCCTTATCCTGACCGATCCCGTCAAGTACAAAGTATCCGCCTACACCATCTTGGCGTCACACGTCCCGGTTATGTTTATCGAGGGTTTTGTGGCTCTCCTTTGCGTCCGGTTCCTGAAAAAAGTTAAACCGGAACTCCTGCGCAACCCCTTGGGTGACAACCGACGGACCGCGGCCCCGGCCCCATACCAAAGTTAAAACTCAGGCGCGAGGCCTATTATCGCCATTATTGCCGGCCAAAGTTCCCGACCGAGCCGGTTGTTTTATAGTCAATGGCCAAAACCAAGTCGCCATTATTGTGCCAATATTGCCGGCCAAAGTTCCCGACCGAGCCAGTTGTTTTATAGTCAATAACTCAAATCAAGTCTCAACATTTTTACGATTATTATCCACCAAAACGAGGTGCGCCCGTATTTTCCCTTACTCGGAGCGGCAAAGTAAGTATGGCTGAAAGCGAAAACACGGCATCGGCGCCGTTTCAAGAAAACCGTGGCCAGGAAATCTCCCCCCTATCCAGGGTGGACGCCAGGGCCAAGATTATCTGCGCCGTTCTTTGGTCGCTGATGGTTAGCTGGCTCTCCGATATACCCGGTGCCTTGGTGGCCTTGGCCGCATCGACGCTGATGATCGCCTTAGCCCGGTGGCCTCGCCGGAACCTCATTAACCGCCTTCTGACCGTAAACATGTTCTTTCTGTTTATGTGGCTAATGTTGCCGTTCTCTTTCTCCAGTCCCGGTCGAGAGGTTACCCGTCTGGGTCCGCTGGTGGTAACCAGGGAAGGGCTGGATCTGGCCAGCCTTTTAACCCTTAAGGGCAATGCCATCGTGCTGATGGTTCTCGCCCTTTTGGGCACCAGCCCCATGTACATACTGGCAGCCGCTGGCCGCAAGCTAAAGTTTCCGGAAAAGTTGGTCAGCCTCTTTCTTTTAACGGTCAGATACTACCAAGTCATTTTCAAGGAATACCAACGCCTACGTAAAGCCATGAGAGCCAGGGGATTTAAGTTGGGCCTTAGCCGGAACTGCCTCAGGGGCGTTTCCAATTTGGTAGGCAGCCTTTTGGTGAGGAGCTTCGATCGGGCCGATCGGGTCCACCGGGCCATGGTTTGCCGCGGCTACTCCGGCATTATCTGGGTCCGGGCCGAGTTCAAATACACCAAAACCGATTTGGTCTTCGTTTTCTCGATGATGATTCTTTTCGCCATTGTGGGAGGTAGCGATTGGAAACCCTAATCTCGATAAGGAATCTTACTTTCGCCTACGACCGGAGAGAAATATTTAAAGACTTTTCCTTCGAGTTCCAGGCCGGACAACGGACGGGACTGGTGGGCAGCAACGGGAGCGGCAAGTCGACTTTGCTTCAGCTGATCATGGGTTTGTTAAAGCCCTCGGCCGGGGAGATTGAGCTCTTCGGAAAACTTTGCCGATCGGAAAACGATTTTCGGGAGGCCAGGCTGCAAATTGGTTTCGTCTTCCAGGACGCCAACGATCAGCTCTTTTGCCCCACTGTCGGCGACGATCTGGCCTTTGGTCCCCTGAACATGGGTAAAACTATGGCCGAGGCGGACGCCATGGTTGACGAGACCCTGGAACTCTTAAACCTTAGCTCTTTCAAAGAACGGGTCACCTACGGTCTCTCCGACGGCGAGAAAAAACTGGTGGCCATGGGGACGGCCCTGGCCATGAAACCTAAGGCTCTCATACTGGACGAGCCCACCACCTGCCTGGACGAGGAAGCCTGCGACCGAATCGCCAAAGTGCTTATGGATTGCGGCTTGCCTTATCTGGTGGTGGCCCATGATCGCGACTTTCTTGACCGGGTCGTGACCAACGCGATCAGACTCAAAGACGGGCAGATAGTGCCCGAACCGCTCCGCGCGCCCAACGCCCGGACCGGAAACCAAGCGGCTTAAGGCCAACTACGGTCGCCGCCCGTAATCCAGGCGACATAAGGGCCAAGATAGACCAGGCGCGTTACCCAAACAAACTACTGTCAAAAACGACAATGTCTCAAAATCCAAACGTTGTAAGGATAATCATTTACGATGGCAACTTAATCCGTAAATCATAAGACCAAAGATTGACTAGGCACTATAGATAACCGTCTAACGTCAAAACCGAGACCGGATAGAAAAACTAACGGTTGAGGTCAAACGCCGCGCCAAACCCGTATCGCAAACGGCTTTTGACCAACGACGGTACCGGCCAGAAATCCATACGGCTAAAGGCCAGAGACGGGCAAAGCCCGAAAACTTAGCGGCCCAAGGCCAAAGACGGGCGCAGCCCAAGAAATAGCCAGGGGAGGAACATGCCCATACCTAAATTCAGAAGCCGTTTTATCCGTTCGCTCGCTGCCGTTTTGGCCTTGTCAATCCTGGGCCCAGCTTTCCTTTACGCCCACGGGGTTACCTGGGATTACAGCGCTAGGCAAAGTTACGGCCTAAGGTTTTCCTATGACGACGACACGGCCATGAAATTCTCCGAAGTCAAAGTCTACGGCCCCAACGATCCCGAGAAACTCAGCCAAGTCGGGCGTACCAACGAAAGCGGCCACTTCGCTTTCGTGCCCCCAGAAGACGGCCAATGGCTAATCACCTCCGACGACAACAACGGCCATTTAGCCAAGGCTGAGCTTACCATAAAAACCGAGCCGGCCCCGGCCGTAGGTAGCGCCACCGAAGGGAACGAGGCCGCCCCGGCCGGACAAGCCGCCCAAGCCCCCCTAGTTAACCTGGAAAAGGTAATCGGCCAAGCCACCAAACCCTTGAAGATTGGTTTGGTCATAAGTATTTTCCTAAACCTGGCCCTGGGTTTTAAAGTTTTTGGAGGCAAGAAGGGTGCCGGGAAGAACCCGGGGGAAGCGGGACAAAACGCCAGTCCCCAAGCCCCAAGCGGCAAATAGCCGGGTGACCAAGCCCACGGGACAAACGACCGGACGGGTAAGACCCAAGCGCCAAATTGCCGGGCGACCAAGCCCACGGGACAAACGACCGGACGGGTAAGACCCAAGCGGCAAATTGCCGGGTGACCAAGCCCACGGGACAAACGACCGGACGGTAAGACCCAAGCGGCAAATTGCCGGGTGACCAAGCCACGGGGCAAATGACCGGACGGGTAAGACCCAAGCGGCAAATTGCCGGGCGGGTATACCCATGGGGCAAATGACCGGACGGGTAAGACCCCGTCTAAAGCGACGCCTGCGTCCGGCTTAACCAGATATAAATCAAGTCGTCCGATGGCTCTATATCCATCCCTATTCGGCGCGACTGTCAAGTTCTATACGAGGGGCACCATAATGGCGTCCCTCAAAGTGAGGCCTTTTGGCCCCACAAAGTTATCATCATGTTTCAAAGGAGAAAGGTTTATGATTAAAACCGTTTTTAAGGCTATGTGTCTAATAGCCGCCCTGGCTTTCGTTTTCGCGCCCATGGCTTCCGCCCACGAGATTTGGGCCACGGCCGAGAACCCCACCGCCGGACAACCCTTGGTTGGCATTTTGGGCTACGGCCATGACTTCCCCCACGGCGAAGAAATCGCCGCCGAGAGGGTGTCCATATTCTTTCCCCTGGATATCTTGAACGCCAAGGGCGAAAAGCTGGCCACCAAGGCCGGGGACAAGAATTATATCTTCATCACCGAGGAACCGGTTCAGGAAGGCACTTACCTACTGCTTACCGGATATAAACCAACCTTCTGGAGCTACACCCCTGAAGGCTCGGTCATGAAAGCCAAAAACGAGACCCCCGGCGCCACCTCCTGCGAACAATACTCCAGGTTTGCCAAAGGCGTTATCAACATCGGCGCGGCAGCGGACGATTTCGTGACCAAGCCCGTTGGCAACAAGCTTGAGATCGTGCCCCTAGTCAACCCGGGTAAGGTTAAAGTTGGCGGGGATCTTCCCCTGCAAGTGTTAAACGACGGCAAGCCCCTGGCCAAGGCCACGGTCAAGGGGACCCTGGAAGGCAACAAGTATCAGGAAGACGGTAACCGCGATTTTCTGGCCGTGACCAACGATGAGGGTAAATTCACCATGAGCCCGATCAAAGACGGCTTGTGGACCCTGGTCGTTGAAGTAAAATCCGACTACCCCGACAAGGCCGTCTGCGACGATCTGGCCGCCGACGCCACCTTGACCTTCACCATCCCCAAATAACCGCAACCTAAATTGCCTTGACTAACCAAAGCCGGTTCCGGGTCGCCAAACCCGGGACCGGTTTTTTCAATTGTCTTGCGACGCGGTCGCTGGGTTGGCCAACCAAAGGCGGGGCGCAAGGGGTTTTCTCGGGCGCGGCGCCCTGAAACCACTGGCCAGTGCCGGCTGGCCGGAAAGGCTTGCCATTGTCGCGTCTAAGGGGATCCGGAACCCAAAACAACTATCGGGGGCCCAGTCGATCGCCATAATTGTCATCCAAACCTCTATAACGCCTAAACTGTTTACTAACCGCTTAACAAATCAACAAAATAGCTAAGGTTTACGGCGATTATTCCCCGAAAACGTTAACGGAGGTCAGCCCCTGGCCAAGGTCGCGGTAAAGTGTGCCTTCAAGGCCGTCCGCTTCGATCTGGCCGGCTGTCCAGCCGGCGAACCGGTGGGCTAACCCGGAGGCTAGCTTTGTTACCGGTGTGTGGCTATAATGGGTCATTAAAAAACTAATGGGCCAGGTGGAGTCCGGGGTGACAACCTGGCGCTCGCGGAGGTGGTCTAGTGCCTGACGATAAAGGCAATTTCACAAAAGAGGAACCCAAAAAGCTGGTTGCGCGAAAAGCGGCCAAGTCCTTTTTCAACCGTTATTTCGCCACGATCGAGTCTACCACGAAAGCGGGCATCGGTTTTGTCACCCATCAAACTTTTGCCAACCTTGGAGTGGAAGAGGCTTTAATGGAAGCCTGCAAAAGCAAGCGCCAGGCCAATATGGCCATGGCCGTGGCCGGTTACATGGCCTCCGAAGGCAACGCCATGAGACGTTTCCAACACTGGGCCGAGTATAATTGGCCTTCCTTTAAGCCCATGTCCGACAAGAAGGCCTCAACCTTTTTCGCCTCCCTGGACGAAAGTGTCCAAAAGCGCTTTTTTAAGTTGTGGCTGGCCAAAAACCCCATCGACGAGACCATATGTTACTTGGTGCCGTCCCATTCCACCCCAGATCCTCTTTTTGACGACCCCCCGGAGAAAGGGAAAGAGATCGTCCCAAATATGCGCGTGGTCTGTTATTATTCACGGCAAAGCTCGCTACCGGTGTGTTATGACATCAACTGGGGCCCTCTCTCGCGTGAATGGCCGCCAACCGTCCCATTGGCCAAAAGCGCCAAGAACTTCCCGGGGGAGGTCACCTACGTCGCCCACGGCGGTTTGGACATGAGCGACCTCACGCGCAAACTTCACCAAAGTAAGCATAGGTACTTGGTTTCTTGTGGCAGCGCTGATAAATTGGCTTTAGCGGCCATCGATAAAGTCCGGGGAAGTATCGTCTCGTCGCGTTTTATGGTTGGTGAAGGGAAGTATTCGACCAAGGTGCCCTTTACATTTCCCGGAGTTACCACCCAAGCCCGGATTTCCTTTGACGTTAATAAAGCCGAACGTCAAAAGATCATGTTGGCCTCTTCGGCCATG
>JAIRNQ010000170.1 GCA_031257955.1 Deltaproteobacteria bacterium
GCAAAGACTGCCGGATCTTTCCCTTCGCCTCCCTGGGGGCCGACCCCCAGGACATGAAATACGCCGGCGAAAGATCCAACCTGGTTTTGGGCGATCGGGTCACGGTCCGGGAATCGGCCACTATCCATCGCGGGACCAAAGGCGGGGGTGGGGTGACCACCATAGGCGACGGGGCTTTAATCATGGCCACCGTTCACGTGGCCCATGACTGCCAAATCGGTCGGGCGGTCATACTTTCCAGTTACGCCGTCCTAGCCGGCCACGTCATAGTTGAAGATAACGCCATCATCAGCGGTTCCTCGGCCGTCCATCAGTTCGTCCGTTTGGGAAGGCATTCTTTCGTGGGCGGTATGACCGGTGCGGCCAAAGACGTGCCCCCCTTCATGATCGTGGCCGGGGTCAGGGATAAAGACATCGTGGTCACCCCTAACGCCATAGGCCTTAAACGGGCCGGCTTTTCCGAGCAAAGCTTGGCCGCCATCGCCGGGGCCCACAAATTGATCCATAGCCACAAGCCTCTCGAAGAGGTCCTGGCCGAAGTCGACGCCACCTTCCCCGACTCGGAAGAGGTAAAAATCTTAACCTCGTTTTATCGCAATTCCGAACGCGGGGTTTACCGGTGAGCCCGGATTCCCCCAATTCCGGGGCCCAAGGCCCCGGGGTGGTTGGCCTCATCGCCGGGAACATGAGCCTGCCGGTCATGGTCGCCAAGCGCCTCAAGGCTCAGGGCTTGACCCTGGTCGCCGTGGGCCTGGTCGGGGAAACCGATCCCGACGTCTACCGCTTGGCCGACTATAGCCTGGAGACCAACCTGGGCCAGATCGGGGTCATGGGCCGATTTTTGGCCGGGCACGGAGTGAAAAGCCTTTGCGTGGTCGGGGGCGTGACCCGCCAAAGCGTCGTCAATTCTTACGTGCCGGACGAAGAGGCCATAAGAATCATGGAGTCGCTGGACAACTTCCAGACCGACACGATATTGCGGGCTTTGGCCGATTACGTCGAGTCATTGGGCCCCAGGATCGTCTCCGTGGCCGAGCTGGTTCCGGAACTCCTGGTCAGTCCCGGGCTTTTGACTTCCAAGGCCCCGGACGCCGAGCTATTGAAAGAACTCCGGCTGGCCTTTTACCTGGCCAAAGAACTGGGCCGGCTCGATTGCGGCCAAACCGTCGTGGTTTCCGATCGCTTGGCCGTGGCCCTGGAAGGGGCCGACGGTACCGACGCCACCATCCGCCGGGGGGCGGCCCTTTGCCAAAAGCGGGTGGCCGTGGCCAAGGCGGTTAAGCCCAATCAGGACTTCAGGCTGGATCTGCCGGTAATCGGGCCCGATACCATCGCCGTTTTGGCCGAGTCCCGGGCGGCCGGGCTGGCTCTGGACGCCGGCGGGCTTATCATGCTTGAGCCGGAAAAGTGCTTGCAAATGGCCGAGCGGGCCGATTTGGTCATGCTGGCCTTTGGGCCCGAAGCCGAGCCTTGGCTGGCCGAGCGCCGGGCGGCCGCTGAACTCAAGGCCGCTAGCCGGGGCGCCTTAAACTCGGCGCCACCGGCCCCAAGCCGTCCCGCCGGCCCAGCTTCCGGCGGCACGGAACCTGGAAGCCAGGGGCCTGGGGACCAGGGGCTCGGCGGCCCAGAACTTGGTCGCTTGACCCGGTCGGACCGCGGCGATGGCTGAGCCTATCAGGATCATGATTAGCGCCGGCGAGCTCTCCGGCGATATGCATGGGGCGGCCCTGGTCCGCCAGGCCGCGGCCAGCGGGGCCGGGCTTAGTTTTTTTGGCCTGGGCGGGGATCTGATGTCGGCGGCGGGGGTGGATCTGCGCTTCCATATCCGGGAGACCGCCGTCATGGGCCTGACCGAGGTATTGGGCTCACTTGGGCGAATACTCAACATACGCAAAAAACTGGTAAACCTGGTGGCCGCCGAAAAACCCCGGGCCCTGGTACTGATCGATAGCCCGGATCTTAACCAGGCCTTGGCCCAGGCGGCTTACGAGGCCGGGGTTCCTGTCATATATTATATTTGCCCCTCGGTCTGGGCTTGGCGTAAGGGCCGGCTAAAGTGGCTAACCAAACTGGTCAGGCGCCGGGCCGTTCTCTTTCCCTTCGAGGAAAGCTTTTACCAAAGCCAAGGGGTAACGGCCGATTTGGTGGGACACCCACTTCTGGACGAGATGAACTTGGAACTTTCCAAGGATTGCGCCCGGGCCAAGCTGGGCTTGGTTCCCAAGGACCGCGTTTTGGCCGTCCTGCCCGGAAGCCGCCAGGCCGTGGCCGGTCGGTTGATCGGGCCCATGTTGGGGGCGGTGGACGAACTATTCAATCGTTTCCCGAGCCTGATCCCCCTAATCCCCAGGCCGGAGACCCTGGACCCGGACACCCTCCAAGCCCTGATCAAGCCGGCCAGCAAACGGGTAAGGGAGAGGCTAATCGTTTTTGGCGGCCACTCCCACGACATCTTAAAGGCCGCCGACGCCGCCCTCTTGGCCTCGGGAACCTCAACCGTGGAGGGGGCCATTTTGGGAACGCCCATGGTGGTCACCTATAAGGTCAGCCCGGTCAGCTGGGCCTTGGCCAAACTCATGGTCCGTGTGCCCTTCGTCTCCATCGCCAACCTTCTGGCCGGTCGGGAGATCGTCCCCGAGCTTCTCCAAAGCCGGGCCAACCCGGCCGAGCTGGCCCGGGAACTTACGCCCCTTTTATCCGATGGCCCCCGGCGCAAACAAATGATCGGCGATTTGGCCGAGGCGGCCGCCCTTCTGGGCGGTCCCGGGGCCTCGGCCCGGGTCCTGGCCATCCTCCTGGAAGAGATCGGGGCGACCGGCTAGCCGGGGCCCCCCAAATTCCCACCCGCCTATAAGCGCGCGCCTGAGAGGGCCCGATTGATGGCGGCCGTTTGTCCGCGTCCGAAAGGCGCTATGGCCGAAACGTGGTTGGCGACGAAATGAACGAACAAAACCGGAACGGCGACGGCCAGGGCGAAGACGCCAAGGGATCCTTAAGCGGAGGCGCGAACGGCGCCTTAAGCGGAGGCGGGATAGCCTCCCGGCTAGACCCCACGCCGACGGCCAGGCTCTGGGCCCTCATCCGGCCCCACCTGCCGACCTTATTTTTGGCCATGATTTCCATGGCCCTGGCCGGGGCCTCGACCGCGGCCATGGCCCACCTGATTAAGCCCCTACTGGATGACGTTTTTTTTAATAAGGACGCCGATAGGCTTATATTTTTGACTTTTCTGACCATGGGCGTCTTTGGGGCCACCGGAGCCTTCACTTTCATCCAGTCGTTCCTGATGAACAAAGTGGGCTACACTATCGTCAACGACTTGCGGGTGCGCCTCTTCTCCCATATCCAAAGGCAGTCGCTGGACTACTATGACGTCCACCCGTCGGGGGAATTGATATCCAGGGTGGTTAACGACGTCACCCTAATCCAGAGCTCGGTCACCCAGGTGGTGACCAGTTTGGTCATGGATATTTGTAAGGTGGTGGGCCTGGTCCTGGTTTTGTTCCTAAACGATTGGCGCTTGGCCCTGGTCGGGCTTCTCTTGATCCCCGGGGCCTTTTACCCGGTCTCCAGATTTGGTCGCAAACTTAGAAGCCTGGCCACCAGAAGCCAAGAAATAATGGGCTCTTTGATTATCGTGCTCACCGAAACCTTTCAGGGGGTGCGGGTGGTCCAGAGCTATAACATGACCGATTTCGAGATCGCCAGGTTTTCGGCCGAGTGCCGGCGAAACGTCGATAACCTCATGCGGGCGGTAACCGTCAGGAGCCTTTCCAGCTCCATCATGGAGATCTTCGGGGGCGTTTGCGTGGCCTCCGTTATTTGGTACGGGGGCCGGGCGGTCATAGCGGGCCAGTCCACCCCGGGTACCTTCATAAGCTTCATGATGGCCCTGCTCCTTCTCTACGAACCCCTAAAGAGGCTGACCCGGCTTCACAACGAGGTCCAGCAAGGCCTTTCGGCGGCCACCAGGATTTTTGAAACCCTAGATACCGTCCCCACGGTCAAGACCCCGGCCGGGGGCTTGGTAACGGGTCGGGTGAAGGGGGCCATAACCTTCCAAAACGTAAGCTTCGCCTACGATCCCGAGCGGGAAGCCTTAGCCGACATCAACTTGTCCGTGAGTCCGGGCGAGGTGCTGGCCCTGGTCGGCCACTCCGGGGGCGGCAAGACCAGCCTAGTTAACCTAGTGCCCCGCTTTTACGATCCGACCAAAGGGGCCGTCCTTTTGGACGGGCTGGACATCAGGACCATGGATCTGACCGCCCTGCGCGGCCAAGTGGCCTTGGTCAGTCAGGACGTGACGCTCTTTGAAGGCTCGGTCCGGCACAACATCGCCTACGGCAACCCTGAGGCCCCATTTGAGGAAATAGTCCTGGCGGCCAAGGCTGCCCTGGCCGACGGTTTCATAGCCGAACTGCCCAACGGCTACGACGAAAACATCGGCGAGCGCGGCGGGAGGCTCTCCGGGGGCCAGCGCCAACGCTTGGCCATAGCCAGGGCCATCCTGAAAGACGCCCCAATTCTCATCCTCGACGAGGCCACCTCGGCCCTGGACACCGAGTCGGAACAATACGTCCAAAGGGCCTTGGAAAACCTCATGATCGGCCGAACCACCTTGGTTATCGCCCACCGCCTCTCGACCATCGCCAAGGCCAACCGCATCGTCGTCCTAAAGGAAGGCCGGATAGTCGAGGAAGGCGATCACGACGATCTCCTTCGCCTGGGCGGGGAATACCACCGCCTCTACAGTCTCCAGTTCAAGGACCATAACGACTTGCCCTAATCGATTGGGGCCAGCCACTTCCGGCAACTAAATGTCAACGTATCCTTGTGGCCGCGAGGTCCATGCGGCCCCCGGTCCATGGACCGTGACCCCTTGCCCTGAGCGTCTCACTATCTCTGGTGAATTAATGATAATTTATCCAATAACGCCAAACTACCAAAACTATCCAGACAGTCGTTGGTCGGGAAGGGCTTGGCCGTCCGGACCGGATGGGCCGGCCCGGACGGCTCTGCCGCGCGGGGCCAAGACGGGCCAGGACTATTTCGTTCAAATCCTCCCGACCGGGAGGCGCCCCAGGTGATAATCGAGTTTTTGGAAGGGGGCTCTTTCACCTTGGGCTTCGTCACCAACGCCCAGGCCGCCAGGGGGCGGATGGAAGTGTTGTTGGCCGGCGGTCGGAGCCTGTTCGTCGCCCCGGTCCGGATCTTGCTCTCCTCCGAGTCCGAAGAGCCCCAGGACAAGGCCGCCCGGAAGGCCATCCTGGCCGAGATCGAATCCAAACGGGAGAGCCTGGCCCAAAGCGTCGATCTGGAAGCCCTTTGGGAAGTTTTGGAGGGCGAGGGCCCAGAATTTAACTATGAAGAATTGGCCGGCCTTTCTTTTGGCCGGGATCCCGGCCCAGATGAGATCTCCGGCCTCTTTAGGGCCATCCAGTATGACGGATCGCTCTTCGATTTTTTTCCAGACAAAGCCCGTAGGCGCGATCAGGGCGAAGTGGACCGGCTCCGGAGAGACAAGGCCGAGCGGGAGCAGAAGCGGAAGTTTTTGACCGAGGGGGCCGAGTGGTTGTCCGAGTCGGAGAAGGGACGCCTTTGCCCCGAACCGCCCGGCGCCGACCGGGTGGCCAAATGGCTAACGGATTACGTCCTGGAAGGATCGGCTGCCCAAAAATCCATGGAAGCCAAGGAACTTCTTTCCATGGCCTCCTTTCCGACTAACCCGGCTGGGGCTTTTGCCGCCCTGGTGAGCGTCGGTCGCCTAAACCGCCACGAAAATCTGGCCTTCCTGCGCCTGGGCCTGAAAAAAGACTTTGACGAAGAGGTCCTGGCCGAGGCCAAAACCCTGGCCCATACTTTTAATCTTCGCGGGGAACCTCGCCTGGATCTGAGCGCCTTGCCCACGATCACCGTGGACGCCCCCGGGGCCATGGAGTATGACGACGCCCTCTCCCTGGAGACCTTGGAGGGCGGGAAAGTGAGGCTGGGCTTACACATCGCCGACGTGGCCGCCATCGTCCCGCCCGACTCCCTGGTGGACAAATGGGCCATGAACATGTCCAGCGCCATCTATCTTCCGGAAGGCCGCCAGGGCATGCTACCCGACATCTTGATCGATAAAGTCGTTTCCCTTAAGGTCGGCGAGATTAGACCGGCCTTTTCCCTTTTAGCCACGCTTGATTCCGAAGGCAATGTTCTGGAAAGTGAGTTTAAGCCTAGCTTAGTTTCCATCGATGTACAGATATCCTTTAACCAAGCCAACGAAATGCTGGAAAACGGCGGGTCCTTCGCCATTCTGGAGCCCCTGGAAGCCTTGGCCCAAAAGCTCCTTCGAAACCGCCTGGCCAACGATGGCCAAAGCCTGGGCCTTCCGCATCTGACCGTCATCCTGAACGAAGCTGGACTGCCGGAGTTAAGGCTAAGCGACGACGGCAACCGGGCCAACGTTATGGTCGGCGAGCTCATGGTTCTGGGGAACCACTTGGCCGCCAAGAC
>JAIRNQ010000244.1 GCA_031257955.1 Deltaproteobacteria bacterium
ATCGACTTTGGGACGACCACCACCTATCTGACCGTTTGTCCCTACGGGACCAAAAACAAGTTCCCGGTGCATTTGTCAGGCCGCTCGCCCTCTTTGGACACGGCCATTTTGTATTGCGACCGACCCGGGCCGGAGGACGCCCATTACCCCATTATCGGCGAGCAGGCCACGCTCACCTATGGCCACGCCAGGGAGCGGGACCGGGACGGGAAGGGTTATCGCTATTACGCCAACTTTAAGCCCGAGATAGCCGGGCGGGAAGAGACCAGGCAACGGGCCGTGGATTTTTTTAAGGCCATCGCCAGGGAGGCCCAAAAAATGGGGGTGGCCCTGGGCACGGAAAGCGCCCAAGTCATCGTTGGGGCGCCCAGCGAGGCCGGGTGGCAGTTTAGGGAAACGCTAAAGTCGGTCTTCCTGGAGGCCGGCTTGGGCGCGGCCGAGGTGGTGGACGAACCCAAAGGGGTCCTCTTGACCGATCTGGGCTATAACCGCTTTCCCTTGGGCGACATCCTGGACGGCTACCTGGTTATAGACTTTGGCGGGGGCACTTGCGATTTCGCCCTTATGCGGCAAGGCGAGGTAGTCGGCAGTTGGGGGGACATGGAACTGGGCGGCCGGTTATTCGACGATCTCTTCTACCAATGGTTTTTGGAACAAAACCGGGGCCTGGGCGAGAAAATAAAGGCGGAGAGGCGGGAGTTCTACGTTTGGTCTTATCTTTGCCGGATCCTCAAGGAAGACTTTTCCGAAACCATGGCCAGAAACCCCAAAAGCAAGGTCAGTTCCGAGGTGGGCCGCTTTGGGACGGTAAAAGATCTAACCGTGGACGAATTCATGGAACGGGCCTCGTCCTACGCCCCGTCGGAGGCTTTCCTGGCCCACGCCGAGGAGATGGGCCTTAACCTCTCGGACAATCTAAAGGCAGGCAAGATCGATCTTATCGGCTGGTACACCAAACTTTTGGTGGACGGCATCAAAGGGGCCAAAGTAAAAGCCGTTTCCCTGTCGGGCGGAAGCTCCAAGTGGTTTTTCGTAAGGGACATCTGCGAAAGCATTTTGGGGCTGGGAGCGGACCGCATATTGGTGAGCCTCAACCCCTTCGGGGCCATTTCCGAGGGCTTGGCCATTCTCCCGGCGGTTAAGGCCGATCTGGAGTCGGCCCGGGCCAAAATGCTGTCGGGAAAAGACGACTTCATCGCCCTGGACTTGGTCCCCCAGATCGAGGAAAGCCTTCGGGAACACGCCGGGCGCTTGGCCGACTCGATAACCCAAGAGCTTTTCGACGACAGGATTGCGCCCATCATCAAGGCGGCGGCCGGGGGTAGCTTTAAGATTTCGGAATTGGAGACCCAGATCGCCGAAAGCGTGGACGGGTACAGGGATAGGCTGGGAGGTTTGGCCGAAAAGGAGATAGGCGAGGAGCTTTTGGCCCTAAAGGCCATCGTCCAGTCCAAGGTTCAGGCTTGGCTGGATACCTTTGGCTTACGGCTGGAAGGCAGGCTTCGTTCCGAGTCGGCACCGGAAAGCCTTTTCGAGGTCGATCGGCCCCTGATCGGCCAGAGCCTGACCAAACCCCTCTTTTCCGCCGCCAGCGGCTTTGTCTACGTCGGGACCGGCCTTCTGACCGCCTCGGTCTGCGGGGGGAGCGGCATGGCCCTCCTAACCGCCGGGCCGTTGGGGCTACTCTTGGGCGCGCTGGGCGGGCTGGGCTTGGTCGGACTGGGCCACATATACGGACGCGAGAAAATAGAGCGCTTCGTAAAGGACCGGGAATTGCCCAAATTCCTAGCCGGCGTCTTGACCACCGACAAAAAAATCGCCAAAGTCAGACAGGACTTTAGGCAAGACATGCTCAATAAAGTAAATGGCATATATAAGGATCTGATGGAATTGATGCCCCAAGAGATCGACGACGTCATCTACCGCGAGATCAACCAGCTGGGCATCGTTAACGTCTTCTAGCCAGCCAGCCAGCCAACCAGCCGTCCGGGCGGCCTTTCTGCCAACTCTCCCGCCAACCGATCGGTCGCCCGGGGCGACCGAACGCGAGATTGTCCCTCCCCAAAAAAAACCAACGGCTAAAACCAAGCTAGGTTTTAGCCGTCGCGATTATTTTGGGGCCTTCACCTTACAAGCGATTGCCTATGGCCAGCTGGGCCTTATTCGTTGCGGCGGAAAGAACCCCCACCGCTGCGGCCGCCGCGTTCCTCGCGTCCGCGGGCCTCGTTGACCCGGAGGCTGCGGCCACCGAGCTCGCTGCCGTTAAGGGCCTCGATGGCGGCTTGGGCTTGGTCGGGATCCATCTCGACGAAGCCAAAACCGCGGGGGCGACCGGTCTCCCTGTCGCTAATCAGATTGACGGAATGAACGGTGCCGAAACGGCTGAAAAGGTCGCTAATCTCGGCCTGGGTGGAACTGAAAGGTAAATTCCCAACATAAATCGTTTTCATGAGACATAACTCCGTGAAGCGAATGCGCACCAATGGGCGCTTAAAATCAAACTGGTCCTGTCAGGTCGGACCAAATGCACCTATATATAGAGACAAAACCAGAACTGACTCCGCTATTGATTGCCCGAGAATAAAAGGAAATGGGCAAAGGGATGGAGTCGCCAAAATTTGTCGATTGGATATGGGTTAAGGCAGCTATCTTACGTGATTGTACGAAGGAAATTAACGAGTAGTTGTCCAACGAGGATGCCCCGGAATAGGTCAGTAGCAGGAAAATCCCGGGACAAAACGAGGCGGGATCGTTACGCTAGAGACGGATTTGACTTCAACGGACGAACCGTTAAACCGACATAAACATAGGCCAAAGTTGCCGGCGGCCTAAGTCGCGAAATCGGGATAAAGACCAATTACGCAATCACCATGGCAATCTATCATAAGAGCGGCGAAAATTACAAGAAAAAAATGAACGGAATTATTGTTTTTGTCAAAATATCAAAAAAAAGAAACGCCGTAGTTAATGCTTTTAAAGGTTCATTGGTAATAAATTATTCAAAAGTATTGGTACAGATTGAGTCCATACTCTAATTTTGAAGGCTCTAAAATTTTTTTTGGTCGGATTTTAAGGAGGCAAGATTTTGAGTATTCATATGGAACGTATTTAAAAATCACTGTAAATTTGCCATATTAGATGGAAAAAATTGCAAAAATAGGCTCTTTGCGAGCAGTTCAAAAATTTTTTTGAGGGTATTGGGTAAACACTTTGGGGAAAACGCCCACGACCGAAGGAAGCAAAAAACGAACGTTCGTGTCGCCGATCCGGTTTCCGCCCCTCCCTGACCCGCCTCGACCAACCCGGCAAGCCTCCGGGGGCCAAAAAATCTCAGCCGGCGCCCTAACCCCCGATTAGCCCCATCCCTAGCCGGGCCCAGCTCTTGCGGGCAACCCGGGCCCCAAATCGCCTCCGTCGGGAGACCGCCGGCCAGGCTTTGGCGCCCCGGGGGGCGGCCTTATGGGTTGGATGGGGGTCAGCGGGCGAAAAAAATTTATCGCTCCAGTAACATGGACGAAGCTAATTTTTTGACTAACTTTTAGCCTACGATATCGCCGTTTGGCCTATAACTTTGTAGTTTTTTGGTACTGAAAATTGCCCGGGGCCAAATACCCGCGGCCCGGCCACCCGGGAGAAGCGGACCTCGAGCGGTACCAAGGCACCCCAAGGGTGGGCCTTTGGGGCAGGGCAGCCTTGGAAGCTCGGGAAAATAGGCGCCGGGCGCCTGGGGTAGGCGTTTGGGGAAGGACCCGGCGTCAGCGCGTCAGTAGAGGGTCCTTAGCGACTTGGGCAGGTAGGGCTTACGAAGGTAGCGGGGATTGGCCGGGGTAAACCATTGGCAGAACTTTAGAAAGCCCCGGAGAAGTTTTTGGCCGTGGTTGGTTTCCATGGGTTCGCGGCCAAGGGCGATTTTGGCCGGAAGGTCGGGCGTGGGCACGTGTACTTCCAGATCCTCCAGAAGGTCGGCCATGAAGGGGGCGGTGAATTCCGGGTGGAACTGGCAGGAGAAAACCCGTTTGCCGTAAGCGACGATTTGGGTGGGATCGTGTTTTGAGCTGGCCAGGACCTTAGCCATAGAAGGGAGACGAACGACCGATTGGCTGTGGGCCTGGTAGGCCGGGAAGGCGTCGGGGAGGCAAGCCAGTAAGGGATAGGTTTTTTGGGTCCCGGGGGCCAGGGTAATTAGGTGACTTCCAAGTTCCATGCCCTCTGGGTGCCAGTCGACGGCGCCGTGAGAGAGGGAGGCCAGAAGGTGGTGGCCATAGCAGACGCCCAATATGGGAACGCGCATGTCGAGGGCTTGTTCCAGAAAGGGTATAAGCTTAATCGACCAAGGGTCGGGGTCGGTCAGCATGGCCAGCGAGCCGGTAATGATAATGCCTTGGTACTGAAGCTTGGTCAGGTCAATTTTGGGCGGTCGGCTAACGACATCGACCACGACCGCCTCCTCGCGGCTAAAGGGGGCGGCTTCCATGAACATGTCCCCGAAGGCCAGGGTCTTGCCGGCCTTGATGAGGGTAATGCTGCCGCAGTCGAGGATCAGGAGCGGCTTGGGGCCGACGACGGCACTGGCCGTTTGGGACAGGGCTTTGGCGTCGCCGTTTCCGGGTTTTTTGGGCATAGACAAGCCTTCGGTTTCGCCCCAAAGGGCGTCGGGGGAAAGAACCGCCGGGGCTGGAGCGGCGTTATGGTCGGGCGGCCTACGGACCGGCCGACTTACCGGCCGGTAGGTCGGTAGGTCGGTAAGTTTGTGGGTCGTTTGGTTAGATTGTCCTAACCGGAAGGCCTTTGGCCTGAAGGAATACCTTGATTTCCCGCATGGAGTACTGGTTGTAGTGGACGATGGAAGCGACCAGGGCGGCCGAGGCTTGGCCTTGGCTTAGGGCTTGGTAGAGGTGCTCGGGGTGGCCGGCGCCGCCGGAGGCGATGACGGGTATGGTGACGTTTTGGGCAATTAAGGCCGTCAGGTTAAGCTCATAACCATCCTTGGTACCGTCGGCGTCGATGGAATTGAGGCAGATTTCGCCGGCGCCCAGTTCCTCGGCCCGAATGGCCCAGGCCAGGGCGTCCAGGCCGGTGGGGACCCGGCCGCCGTTTATGACCACCTCGTAACCGGAGGGGCAGGAATCGCCGATGGGGACTTTTTTGGCGTCCAGTCCCAGGACCACGGCTTGGGATCCGAAAGCCTCGGCCCCTTTGGAGATGAGCGAGGGGTCGCGGACGGCGGAAGAGTTTACCGAAACCTTTTCCGCCCCGGCCAAAAGAACGTCTCTCATCTGGGCCACGGTCGAGAGCCCGCCACCGACGCTGAAGGGGATGAAGATGGCCTCGGCCACCCGCTCGACCACGTCCAAGAATATGCCCCGGCCCTCGGCCGAGGCGGTGATGTCGTAGAAGACGATTTCGTCGGCCCCTTCCTCGTAGTAGCGGCGGGCGGCGGCCACGGGATCGCCCAGATCCAGATTCTCCCTGAATTTTATGCCTTTGGTCAGGAGACCGTCTCGAACGTCTAGACAGGGTATGATTCGTTTACTGAGCAAGGCATCGTTCTCCCTTTGGGCTCGGGCTTTCGGTAGGCTGCCACTCCCCGGACATAGTCCTGGACAATAACTTGGTTATTGGCCGGAAGCCTTCCCGGCGCCCGGCACCGTGAAGGCTAGGACCCGTTAAACCGTCAAAGCTTACTTAAGCTTTTAGGCAGTGGGCATAAAAGTTTTTTAGGATTTGAAGTCCGGGTCGGCCGCTTTTTTCCGGGTGGAACTGTAGGGCCCATAAGCCTTCCCGACCGTAGACGGAGCAAAAGTCCCGGCCGTGCCAAGTCAGGCCCAGGGCCAAGCTCGGGTCCGGGTCGGGATAATAGCCGTGGACAAAGTAAAACTGGTCGGTAGGCTTGAGGTTTTCCCAAAGGGGGCTGCGTTTTTTGAATTTAACCGTGTTCCAGCCCATGTGCGGAATCCGTATGGGCCGCCCGTCATAGTCGTTTAAGCCTTCGGGGAATTTTAGCGTCTTGCCCGGCAGGAGGCCCAGGGTAGCGGTGTCGTTTTCTTCGCTGTATTCGAGCATGATCTGGCAGCCCAGGCAGATGCCCAGAAGGGGTTTGCCTTGGGAGGTTAGGCGGGCCATGACCGGGCCCAGGCCGGATTGGGTGAGGACTTTCATGGCTTGGCCGGCGGCCCCGACCCCGGGAAAAATCAAGCCCGGCGCCGATTCGAGATCGGCCGGATTGTCTGTGATCTTGGAGGGGATGCCCAGGTGATCCAAGGCCCGCTTGACGCTGGTCTGGTTGCCGGCTTGATAGTCGATTATGGCGAGCACTCGTGGCCTCCCCGGTTCAGTTGGGTCCGTTTCGGACGGTTAAGTATACCATAGACGCCCGGAACCGACCACGGGCTAACGGGCTACCGCCAGCTCGTCAGGTCGTCAAGTCGTCAGCTCGTCAAGTCGTCAGGTCGTCATGTAAGGTCGCTGGGTTGGCCGGAGGCGTCCGCCTGTCGCCCGCGGAGTAAGCGGGTTAGGTGGAACCAGCCCCAGGCCCCGAAGATGGCCAGCATGGCCACCGAGGTCAGGCGGTAGAGGCCCTGGGCCGAGAGGGCCTCGGCCGGGGTGAAGCCCAAGGTCTGGCCGGCGTAAACGCTGAAGGCCTCGACCACGCCGAGCCCGGCCGGGGTCAGGTTAACGATGGTGGCGTGAATCTGGCCCCCACAGAAGAAAACGATTTGAAAGGGGTTAAGGTAGATGCCGAAGGCGGCCAGGGTCAGCCAATTGAAAAAGGCCCAGCCAAAAAAATAGCCGGCCTGCAGGAGGCACAATCTGGGCAAGAGCCCACGGTTGGAGCGCAAGAGGTCCCAGCCCCTGGCGATGGCTTGGAGCTTGGCCGGGAGCCTAAAGGGCATACGGCCCAGGAAGAGTACCGAGCAAAAGCCCAAGATGGCCGTGCCTCCGAAATACAATGGCAGTATGAGGTCGGGCCGATGGCCCTGGGCCCAGAGGCAAGCCAGGCCCAGAAAGGCGAAAAACGAAGCCGTGGTCAGGGTCATGGCCGTGACCGAGCCCAGAAGGGCCAGATAGTCGGTGACTTTCATGCCCCGTCCGGCGGCCAGGTATAAACCCCTCAAGCCGGAACCGCTTTTGAGGGGGATAAGGTAGTTAATGGCCGTCGAGGCCATGGTCAGGGCCAGGCCCTCGGAAAAGGCTATCTTTAGGCCGTAGGCGGCCAGCGGGCGTCTGAGGAGCTCGCTGTTGACGGCCACCATGGCCAACCAGGAAAGGGGCAGGAGGGCCAAAACGGCCTTGGGGATGGGTTGGCGCCAGATTTTTTTGAATTCCGGGAGGTGGCCCAGGACAAAAGCCACCAGAGCCCAGACGACCAGGGCGGTCAGAATCAGGCTCAGGGCCGTAAGGGCCCGGCGTCGAAAGGTTCGGCCTGGATAAGCCCGGTGCCCTTGGGGATCCGGGCTCTCGGCGCCGTCGGCAGCCAGATCACTTGTGGCCAGGCCGCTTGGGGCCTGGCCGGTGGGGCCTTGGCTCGGGTCAGGAGAGGTCGGTGAGGAAGGGGCTGGCATGGTCCCGGATATCGGAGTCGATCAGGGCGCGAAGTTCCTTGGTGATAGGGCCGGCCCGGCCCGGGCCGACCGGCTGGCCGTCCCAGTGGCTAACGCCTAAAACGTCAAAGGACGTGGTGGCCAGAAAGACCTCGGCGGCCTGGCTTTTGGCTTCGCTCTCGGTGAAATCGCGGTTTTCGACTTTGTTGAGCTTTCCTAGGGACACCAGTTTTTGGGCCAGTTCCAGGACCCTCGCAAGCGTCACGCCTTTGAGTATCCGAGAAAAGGAAGGAACGCAAAGATCTCCCGATTTGGTGATTAGGCCCACGCTTTCCGTGGCCCCTTCGGTCATGTAGCCCTCTTCGTCGAAACTGACCACGTAGTTGGCCCCGGCGTCTAAGGCGGCTTTCTTGGCCAAGACGTTATGGAGGTAGTCGCAGCTTTTGATGGAAGAGTACTCGGTTTTGGCCGGAAAGGGGGCAGTGCCCAGTTTAACCCCGCTTTCGTAAGTCTCCGGGCTAGGCTGCTTGAGCTTGAGGGTGACCAGGTAAAGCTGGCTTCCGCCCACCGAGTCGTAGGGGTTAATGGAAAAACTGCCCGGACCCCTGGAAACGGTCAGCCTGACCACGAAATCCTCGTGCCCTCCCAGGCGGTAGGCCTGCTTGAGGATGTCCAGGATCTCGTCCGGGGGCAGGGGAATCTCCAGTCCCAGTGCCGCCGCCGAGTTGGCCAGGCGCTCAAGGTGCTCTTTGAAGCAGTAAGCCCGGCCGCCCACGCACTTGAAAGACTCGAAGATGGCGTCGCCCCGGTGGGTCATGTGATCGTCCGGCGGGACGCCCCAGACGGAGGGATTGGTCGAGAAGCCTCCCCAAGCGGTGGAGAACATTACATAATAATTCTCGTGCCAGGGCTGGTGTTTGTTAAGTTGGGCATCAAGTAGCTGGCTCGGGGTATAGGAAGGCCAGGTTTTAGCCATGGGAAACGGACTCCTTGGGGATGGGTGGGATATAGGGAAAGCGGTATGGCTTAAGCCGCACCGGCGGCCCGGCGAATTTTTTCGATGGCCTGGGCGTAGTCCGGGCTGCCGAAGAGGTGGGAGCCGCTGACCAACACCGTGACCCCGGCCGCGGTCAGAGCGCCGGCGTTAAGGTCGGTGACTCCGCCGTCCACCTCCAAGTGGGGGGAAAGTCCCCCACGATTTAGCCAATTGGACAATCTCTGGGCCTTGCCCATGGTCGACGGTATGAAAGGCTGGCCGCTAAAGCCCGGGTTTACCCCCATGAGGATGATAAGGTCCACCAAATCCGCCACTTCGTCCAAGGCGGCCAAGGAAGTGCCCGGATTTAGGGCCACGCCCGGTTTGGCCCCGGCTTCGGCTATGGATGTTATAATCTTATGTGGGTGGGTGGCCGCCTCCAGGTGGAAGGAAACGTAATGGGCCCCGGCCTTGGCAAAGATGGGGGCGTAGGTTAAGGGGTCAACCACCATCAGGTGGGCGTCCAGGGGTAGGCTGGTGGCCTTGCGGGCCACCTCGATCACCCAGGGACCAAAGGTCAGATTGGGGGCGAAATTGCCATCGATCACGTCGATATGTATCCAATCGGCGCCGGCCTCTTCCATGGCCTTAATTTCTTCGGCTAGGCGCCCGCGGTCGGACGAGAGGATGGAGGGAGCGATTATTACCATTATTTTCCGCCAAAATTGATTTGGGCCGGCTCATTCAGTCTGCCCGGTTGGCCGGCCGGCTGGGTGACCGGCTGGCCGACCGACTAAAGCTAGCGATTTAGCCGGGCCATCGATTGCAAATATTATATAATCGGGCAGCGAATTACAAGCCGTGTGGGCCAATTGGCCCCCCTGGGCCCAAAAGTCCCGTTGGGGACGACCAAAGCTGAGCCCGTTGGGGACCGTCGGCCCCAAGGCCGGGCCCTTGCCATAATGGGCCGGGAACGTATAAAATAGCGTCATGAAAGAAAAAAATCCCAAAATGTCGTTGGGTAAAATAAGGCCATGAAAGTACCATTCCTGAAATGCCGTTTGGGTAAAATAAGGCCATGCTAGTATCATCCTTGAAATACCGTTTGGGTAAAATAAGGCCATGAAAGTACCATTCCTGAAATACCGTTTGGGTAAAATAAGGCCATGAAAGTAACATTCCTGAAATGCCGTTTGGGTAAAATAAGGCCATGAAAGTACCAATATTGAAAATACCGTTCGATTTGGGCGACGCTGCCTGGATCTCCAATGAACTTACGGACATGCTTTTGGAAGGCCGTTTGGCCATGGGCGACAAGGCGGGCAAATTCGAGCTCATATTTAAAGACTACATCGGAAGTCGTTACGCCCTGGGCACTTCCAACGGCACGTCCGCTTTGGAAGTTATTTTTTGGGCCCTTCGCGAGCGAATAGGCGTGGCCGGCGGATCCGTGGCCGTCCCGTCGATGACCTTCATGGCCAGTTGTCTGGCCCCCATCGCCGCCGGCTTTAAAATCATACTGGTCGACTGCGATCCCATTAATTTTCAAATGTGCCCCAAGGATCTGGCCGCCAAGATTCAGCCCGATACCGTGGCCGTGCTTTTGGTACACCTGGGCGGTTACCCCTCGCCCGATTGGCCAGAAATAAAGGCCATCGCCGACAAAAACGGCTCGGTTTTGCTTGAGGACGCCGCCCACGCCCACGGGGCCTTGGCCGACGGCCGCAAGGCGGGAACCTTGGGACTGGCCGGGGCCTTTTCCTTCTACCCGACCAAGGTTTTGACTACCGCCGAAGGCGGCATGGTGGTAACTTCCGATGACGATCTTTACCGCTCGGCCCAGGCCATCCGCCAGCACGGCCAGCAAAAACCGGGTTCCAACCTTCACCAAACCTTTGGCTTAAACTACCGGCCCTCGGAGATCCACGCCCTGTTGGGCTTGGCCATGATGGCCAAGGCCGATTGGATCCTCGCCGAGCGCCGCCGGGCGGCGGCCGTTTACGACGAGCTTCTAAGGGATCTGCCGGTCACGCCCGTCTTGCCGCCGGCCAACCATAAGCCCAGTTATTATAAGTATATGGCCCTCCTCCCGGAGGGGGTCGAACGCGAGCCGCTAAAGCTAAGGCTTAGGGAAGAATATGGCGTAGCCTTGGCCGGCGAAGTCTACTCCACACCGTGCCACCTGCAACCCTATTGGGACAAGCGCCCGGAACTGTTGGCCCGGCCCATCGAGCCGCTCCCCAACTCCGAGCTGCTGGCTAAACGGCAAATCTGCCTACCCATCTACCCCGGGCTCACCAGGGAAGCCCAGCTATGCGTGGCCGAGGCCCTCCGCCGGGCCCTTGGGCCCGATGAAGGGCCAGGCTAGGCCAAGTCGGTCGCCAGGGCCGTTTGGTTTAAGGCCAACGATAACCCGCCGGGCCCTTGGGCCCGGCCCCCGGCCAGGTCCAGTCGGCCGCCAAGGCCGTTTGGTTTAAGGCCAACGATAACCCGCCGGACCCAAGTCTTGGCGGTTCAATGTGGGAGAGCGCATGAAAGTCACTATCATCTTGGGGAGTCCCAGGCTGGATTCCAATTCCGAAAAACTGGCCAAGGCGGCGGCAGCGACCTTGCTCGGGCCGGGGGAAGCCCCGGAAATCTTCAGGCTTAACGATTTGCGCTACCGCGGCTGCCAGGCTTGCATGAGCTGTAAAACCAAAACCGAGGTCTGCGTCCTCAAGGACGACTTGGCCAGGGTGTTGTCGGTGGCCGCCTTTTCGGACTTCCTGATCCTGACCACGCCCATCTACATCGGCGAGATCACCGCCCAGCTAAAAGCCTTCATCGATCGCTCCTACAGCTGGTTCAAGCCCGATTTCGTAAGCTCCGCCGACCCGACCCGCTTGGCCCCGGGCAAAAAACTTCTTTTCGTCGTCACACAAGGGAACCCCGACCTGGGGGCCTACAAGAGTAACATCGACGCCTACCTGGGCTATTTCGGAAGCCACGGCATCAAGGCGGCGGCTTTCCAGGCCCCGATACGCGAGGGAAACATCGAGACCCTGAGGCCAGATCTTTTGGCCGACGTCGTCGCGGCGGCCAAGGCGTTGTGATGGAAAACCCAGAAGCTATTAGGCCCAGCCAGTCAGGCCCTGCCAGTATAACCCAGCCTATAAAGCTATCCTAACCAGCGCCCCAAAAAAAGCGGCCCGTTTGCCGCTTTTTTTGGGGCCTTATTTTTTGGCCAGCCTGGACTTGGGGTAGCGTTTGTAATCCAAAATCCTGGAGTAGAAATTCTTGGATAGGTAGAAGGCCTGAACCGGGTTGTGCCCCAGGACCCGGTCCTTTACCACCAGCGTGGTTACCGGGGCTTGGCTGTTTTGGTTAAACAGGCAATCGTGTCCGACGCAAAGGCCCATGATTATGTTCAGCTCCGCCCCCCACTGGTTTAGGGCCCTGGCCTGGAGGACGGGGTTGCAGGTGGCCTCCTTGTGGCCGGGCATGAGCTTCTGCTCGTCGGGGACTCCCAGATCGCACTTATCGATGGAGCCGACCTTGCAGATGACCGCTTTTGGATCCAAATCGGCCGAACGCAGGCACTGGGCCAAGAGGGCCGTCTCGTCCATCAGGGCGAAGCAGGAGGCGATGCCGATTTTGGTAAAGCCCATTTTCTTGGCCAGGGTAACGGTCTCTTCGATCCTGGTCATGCGTCCGTAGAATTCGACCTCGACTTCGCCGGCGGCCTTAAGCAGCTTGGCCTCGAAGGAGTCGGACAGGTAAAGGGACTTGGTTTCCTCGGCGCCCTTTCTGTTGGCCAGCGTCAGGCAGAAGGACGGATATTTCTTGTCGTTTCGGTAGCAGCTCCTATCGCCGCAGTCCGAACAGCTGGCCGTGGCCTTGGCCACGGCCGGGGCGGGTTTGGTCGCCGCCGGGACGGTCTTGGCCGCGGCCGGGGTGGGTTTGGCCTTGGGGGCCGAGTTTTCTTCTTTGGCTTTCTGGCTTCTTGGCATGCCTGTCTCCCACTGGCGGGAACCGTTAACCTGGCGGTTCCCGGTTGTGCGTTAAGCTTTTACGTTAATGATGACTAACGACTATGTTTCAAGCTGGGCGGTCAGCTTGACGATGGGACGCATTTTTCTTTTTTCCCATGATACCCCCAAAGCCGCCTAAAATAAAGGGGCGCCGCCCATGGCGTCACCCCCGAAACGGCTTTCTGCAATAAAGGGGCGCCGCCCATGGCGTCACCCCCGAAACGGATTCGGCTTTAAACGAAAATGGCCACCGTTTCCGGCGGCCATGGGAGGGGAGGGGAGAAATAGGAAAGGGTCCGCGGGGCTCAGCCGCGTTCGCGGCGGCGGCGGATTTCTTCCCGTTGTTTAGTGAAGATCCATTGAACGATCTCGTTTTGGTCGCTGCTTAAGACGTCGGTGAACTCAAAGCCATAGACGTGGGGATCGTCGGTTAGGTTCTCTTCCGGTTCCAGAATTCTGACGATTCGGCCCATGATATCCATGAGGCGCCCGTCGGTATAGGGAAGGCAGAGGCCTATTTCCAGATATAGGCCGATGGGAAACTCGGTGTTGTGCCCAAAAGACAGGCCAAATTCGGATATGTCCTGGACCATGGCTTGATTGGTGTAATTCTTCCTCGAGGTGGTTTCGGCCAATATGCTCAGGATGAGCGAGAGTTTGCGGTCGATGCGACTTAAGAGTACTTGGGAGGCGCTAGTCAGCTGGGGCAAGGGCTCGGAATCCATGCTGGCCAGCCGCTTAACGGTCGAATCCTGCCCCCTGATGTACTCGTTGGGTTTGTCGAGAACGTTAAATAACATCTGCGTGGGCAGGACCGCCCGCAAACCCTTTCGGCGCTCTTCATTGGAAGACATACTGGACATCCTGGTAGTGATTGGCGCCCGATAACTCGGTTACCTGGCGGATGGTGTCGCGACCCTCGCGTTTGGCCAAATACATGGCTTGGTCTGACCAGTATATCAAATCCTGGGGCGCGTTGACTAGAAAATGCTCCAAACTTGCCAAACCTTGGCTGATGGTGGGCCGGACCTTAACAGGGCAGTTCTCGGGAAGCGGGGTTTCGGCCAGGGCTTCCTTAAGCCTTTGCGCCAAAATGGCGGCCTGTTCTAGGTTGGTCCTGGGTAGGAGGATTGAGAACTCTTCCCCGCCCGTCCGGGCCGGCAAGTCGCCCAACCTTACCACCGCCGAGATGACCCCGGAAAGCCACTTGAGGATTTCGTCGCCGGTTTGGTGGCCGTGGGTGTCGTTGACGTCCTTAAAATAGTCCAGATCCAAGGTCAGAAGGCTCAAAGGCGAGTCGTGGCGCCTGGATTGGAAAAACTCCCGGTTGAGGGTTTCCAGAAAGACCCGGCGGTTGGCCAACCCGGTCAGCGGATCTTTGGAGGCCAGCATCATGGCCTCGTCCAGCCTTACGGCGTGGCTCAGAAACAGGGAGCCGGCGAAGACCAGCTCTTCCAAAATGGGCTTGTTTAAGGCCATTTCGGTCTTACGGTCGGCGAAGACCATCTTCAGGGAAGCCAGGTGGCGGCCCATCCAATGGAAATCGACTATCTTCTCGAACTCGCCCAAGATCTCCACGTCGCCCTTGCAGACGTTGATGGGAACGCTTTGGCCGAGATCGGTTCCCGTCCAGGCATGGGCCCGCCCGGCCCCGGTCAGGCTCATGGCCGTGTCGCAAATGGTCTCCAAAAGGGGCTTTATTTCGGCGTGCCCGGCCAAGCTCTTGTAAATGAAAAGGTCGGCTGGCCTTTCGGCTCTGGCTTCCGATAGAACCAGTTCCTGGTACAGACTTAGGTTATCCAGAATCCTTTGGGTTATGCGCCTCAAGCGATCCACCGGCACCGGGGTGCTAATGACCGAAAAGACCCCCTCGGCCACCCAGTCCATGGCCCGGTCGAAATTCGGTTCTGGGCTCATGACCACCAGCTGGGTTGGGAGCCTCTTGGCTTGGATGACCCCCAGCAGATCTACGGGATCCTTTAACCCTTGCAGCTTCTCCCCGACCAGCAGCATTACCGGCTTGGCTTGGGCCAAGAGATTTAGGCCGTCGTTTAACGATTCTGTCCACATCAGGGCCAACCCAAAGGGCCGGAGAGCTTTGGCGATTCTGTTAAAGTCAGGACCGTAGTCGTCCATTATCAATACTTTTAGCGGTGGCATGGTTCTTTACCTCGGAGTACTTACAATTATCGTTAGTTAGATCATTTGACGGACGTAATTCTCAAGCGATTTGGCTTATCCCGGACGCCAAACCATTACCAGTTTGTCTTATCCCGGACGCCAAACCATTACCAGTTTGGCTTATCCCGGTCGCCAAACCTTAACCGATTTGGCTTATCCCTGGCCGGTTATTATTCCCGGTGGTCAAAGTTGACCCTGTTTATGAGGTATGCAGAAATCATGCCATAAATAAAACTTTGGGTTATAGCCTAATATCTTTAGCTTTTAAACAAACCCGTTGGCCCATAACGGTAATTTTGGCCGGCTTGGCCGACCCGGCCTTAAGACTTAAGGCCCTTATGCTTTCTTATCGGCAGGTTTGACAATAATATAAAGGCCCGTTAAAATTTGAAAGTGCCCTAGCCGAGCGGTCAGTCCCCAACTTTGGGTAATTTGTGAAGAAAATTGAATCAGGAGAATGCCCCCGTGAAAATAACAGATGTAAAAGAACTCCCTTTAGCCGGGGCCAAGCTAATTAATTTTGCTAGATTTCATGATAATAGGGGTTATTTTACTGAAACATATAGGAAGGCGGACTTCTTGGAACTGGCCGAGGCCTTGGGCGTAGAGGCCCTTGACTTCCAACAGGCCAACGAAAGCCGATCCCTGGCCAGGGTCATCAGGGGCTTCCATTTTCAATACGATCCGCCTTTGGGCAAGCTAGTCCGCCTTCTTTACGGCCACGGGGTGGACATGGCCCTGGACGTGAGACCGACCTCGCCGACCCGGGGCAAAACCATAATGGTGGACATGGTCGTGGAACACTCCTCCCCGGTGGGCCAATGGATCTGGCTCCCGCCCGGTCTGGCCCACGGAAACTTCTATCTGGCCGACTCGGCCATCGAATACTTCTGCGACGCCCCCTACAACCCGGCCGGCGAAGTCTGCGTGAGCCCCCTGGATCCCACCCTGGATCTAAGCCTCTGTCCCGACCGCCTCAAAAACGCTTACCTGGACCTCCTGGCCCAAGGTCCCATCCTTTCGCCCAAAGACCAAGCCGGCCTGAGCCTCACCGAGTGGTGGGCCGACGAACGGGCCGCCCGGCTCTGAAATCCCCCAATGTTCCCGGCAACCATGTTCCTGGCCCCCAAGTTCCCGACTCTCAAGTCCCCGGCAACCATGTTCATGGCCCCCAAGTTCCCGACAACAACTTCCCGAATCCGGCCGCCCAGGCCGGCCGTAGGCCGGTTAGCGGCCAGGGATTGGCGTTAACCATGAAAGTATTGCTCCAAAGGGTAACCGAGGCCAAAGTCTTGGTGGACGGCCAAACGGTAGGCCAAATCGGCCAGGGGCTCCTGGCCCTGGTCGGGGCCGCCCACGGCGACGACGAGGCCACCTGCGACTGGCTGGCCGAAAAAATCCTGGGCCTACGGATCTTTTCCGACCCGGAAGGCAAGATGAACCTTTCGGTTAAGGAAACCCAGGGGGCCATCCTCCTGGTCAGCCAGTTCACCCTGCTGGCCGACTGCCGAAAAGGCCGGCGGCCCAGCTTCGCCGGGGCGGCGGAACCGGGCCTGGCCAAGGATTTGTACCTTTACCTGGGCCGTTACCTGGAAAACCACCTCCCGGTGGCCTACGGTATTTTCGGCGCCCATATGGCCGTGTCCCTCATAAACGACGGCCCGGTTACGGTCATGCTGGAAAAGAGTCCCTCCGAACCCACCTAAATCCGCCACTCGCGGCGACTTCGCCCCGCTCCGGTTCGCCTTGCGGGGCAAGCTCACGCCTCAGATTTTAATCCCCACGATAAAACCATATGGCCAAAGACAAAATTGTTGGGCAAGACAGATTTGTTTATGGTATTTAGCGCATAAACTGAAATGATGGTAGGATAAAGCGAGTATATAGACTGAGGGTTTTTGGCGGGGCTTTCTGGCCCCCAGAATTGACGATCTGGCCGCCAATTCTGGGGGTGGGGGTAGGTAAGGCCTTACATTTGCATGCGCATGATTTCTTGGTAAGCGTTAAGTACTTTATTGCGGACTTGCATGACCATTTTAAAAGAGGTTTCGGCCTTGCTCATGGAGAGGAGGGTCTCATGGATGTTGCCGTTTCGGCCCGTGGCCAGCTCTTCCATGGCGGTTTTGGCTTGGTGCTGCAAGTCGTTGGTGTTAACCAGCGTGGCTTTTAGGTGGTCCACGAAGCCGGGTCTCTTGTCGTTGGCGTGTTTGACTCCGGTCATGGCGATGTCTTGGGTTCCGCCCATGCCCATCCCGATGGAAGTTACGCTTCGCATAGGTTCTCCTTCATCTGCCCGCTTTGGCCGGGAGTCGGGTTTTATGACCCCAATAATGGCCAGGGGTTGGTTTTTTGACAGTCGGGCCCGCCCAATGGGGTCAGGCGGGGTAGGGGTTAGCCAAGTATTGGCAGCCTTCCGGCGGTTTCCGAGTCACCTTGCGGGCGCCGCAGGACCCAGAGGGGACGGCGGAGGTTATCTCAGAAGGTCCAGGGACTTGAGGGCCATGTTTTGGGCGGCCGTGGCCGCGGTGATATTGGCTTCATAGCTGCGTTTTGAGGAGATCATGTCCACCATTTCTTGAACCACGTTGATGTTGGGGGTCAGCACGTAACCGAATTCGTCGGCGTCGGGATGGCTGGGGTCAAAGATGAGCCTAAAGTCCCGGCGATCTTCCATAATTTCCCTGACTTGGCAGTCCTGGAGTTCGCCGTCTAGCCTTGGCCGGGAACCCCTGGCGCCGCTGAAATATGGGGCAGTCTCAAAAATTGGTACCTTACGCCGGTAGGGGCCACCGTCCGGGGTCCTGGTAGTGTTGACGTGGCTTAGGTTCATGGCCACCATGTTCATGCGTTGGCGCTGGCTGGTCAATCCCGACTGGCTGATATCCATTGAGTTTAAGAAATCCATGGTTGGTTACCTCGAGCCACCTTCGCCGATGGCGTATTTGAGATTGTCGAATTCCTTGGCCAGCATCTGAACCGTGGTGTTGTAAATCAGCTGGTTTTTGGTGAGCAGGGTCATTTCTTGGTCGATGTCCAAGACGTCATCGTCGTATTCGTTCCAGCCGTAAGGCGAACGTTTAACGGCCCTGGCCGCCCGGCTAAAGGCCGAGTCGGGATCCCGGCTGGGTATATGCTTGGCGTTGGTTTGTCTGACGTCAAGTTCGTGGAGCCCGGTGCCCAAATTTTGGGCCAGGACCTTCTCAAAGTCCAGATGCTTGGCCCTGAATCCGGGCGTGTCCATATTGGCCAAGTTATTGGAGCTAAAGTCGTGGCGGGCCAGCCGTAGGCCAAGGCTTCCGCCCATGATGTTAAACTGGGAGCTAAACAGATTGTGGTTTAGGTCATTAATCATACCTTTCCTCCGACGGACCGCTTGGTTAAGGCTACAAACGGTCGTAACCGGGAAAAGCAATTTAGGGGCCAAAATTTTTTGAGGTAGCTCGGACCAGGGGAATCGGGAAGGCGGGAGGCGAGAGTCCATGGGGCCGCTGGGCCAAGGCCGGCCAGGCCGCGGTAGCGGAGGGACCGCGATAGCTGTGGGGGCCGCTGGGCCAAGGCCGGCCAAGCCGC
>JAIRNQ010000096.1 GCA_031257955.1 Deltaproteobacteria bacterium
ACCCTCCCCGAAAGCGGCGATAATACGCACGACTCCCAGCTGGAAATAATCTTTTTGCAGTATAACAGATTTTTTGGAAATCAACAATTGATTATTTCTTTTATGAACTCTCTTGATGATACTATCAAGGGAGGATGTCTGTGGGTCTTATGTTCGCTAGATTTACCGGTATTCAGGCGAGGGATGCGGAAGGGCTTGGGCTATCCAACCTTGTCGGTCCCAATCAAATTGGCCGTGCCTTCCTATGGGCTGACCTTCGGAACGCTTAGCCCAGGGCTCTCATGGCCTTGGAAATATCGGGCCAATGAAAGGCGGAAACTGGGTTAGGGAAGACTTGATAAACGACCGCCAGCCTGTTGGGCACCTGGCGGAGGACGACCATTTCAAGTTGTAAAACGAAATACCGGAAATGTATTGGCTGGTCGCGAGAAGGCTTGAGGATGAATTAAGTCAGCCCGAATTGATAGATGGATTATAAACTTATAAGCGCAACAAGTTCATATTTTGAATGACAATTATATGAACTTACGTTACCATCACAATGGCTGATTATTGCTTGCGAAAATGGCGGTTTTACCCCTGGATCAAGAATGCGTCTCCCCGCTTCACGCTCCGGTCTCACCATGGGTCATCATATGGGAAGGATCTGCACCTTATTTCTTCCTGGCAATAATCCTCGTTTAAGATGTCCTCCAGGAACATGTGAGACTGGAGTTCATAAAATTTGGCGATTTCCGTCAGACGGGTCAAGGTGAACTCAGGGGCTTCGCCATTAATTACCGCCTTAATGTCTTCGCCGGGCTCGATTTCATGCATTCGGTAATAGCTGCCATTAAACAGGTTAAGAGCCAGTCGCCGCAGTCGGTCGAGTTCGGCCGGCGTAAAGGTTATGACAAAACGTGAGCCCGTTACTCGGTGGGTGAATTGTTTAGCCACTTTGAGCGTCACTGACCGATATTTAGCCATTTTTCCACGCTCGGAATTGGGCTCGTCCTCCTTGAGCCGCACCAGGAGGTCATAATCGTAGGAAGTATTAACGTCTTCAGCGGTTAAACCGTTGTAAGGATCTTTATCTGTCATGGTTATGCCTCGGATAGCGCGGTGTTTAGCGCAATGGAGTTATTTGGCGAACCTAAAGGCCACGTCACGCCCTGAGTAATTATCATAATCATATCACAGCTTTGGAACAACTGAAAAAAATATGGCGATTTGGAGAAAACTCGGGGCGAAAGCAAGGCGGTTGGGCGATTCGGTGGGGACCAACAACTATGGGGGGCCAAAAAGGTCCCACGGTGCCAATCGCCGCCATATCGGCCAAAGGGGAATGGCCATAATAATGACCGCCGAGGCGAATTGGCCTTTGGCCTATGATTTGGCGATTGGTGTTGGCGGGCGAGGGGTAAAATGGTGCCCCCGACCGAAGTCGGGGGCGGGGGTTTAATGGGAGCAGAGTTTTCTGGCCAGCTCCACCGCTTCGGCGGCGTCGGCCGAGTAACCGTCGGCCCCTATGTCGGCGGCAAATTTGGCCGTGATTGGGGCACCGCCGACCATGACCTGGACCATGTCCCTGATGCCGGCCTCGGAGAGGGAGGCGATGACGCTGGTCATGGCGGGCATGGTCGTGGTCAGCAAAGCCGACAAGCCCAAAATGTCAGGTTTAAGCGTCTTGACCTTTTCGATGAAGGTGGCGTCGGGGACGTTGATGCCTAGATCGATCACCTGAAAGCCGGCCCCGCGAAGCATTGTGGCCACCATGTTTTTGCCGATATCGTGGAGGTCCCCAAAAACCGTGCCCAGGACGATGGTTTTAGGCTCAATTTTACCTTTGTCTTGGGCCAGGTAAGGTTCAAGGGTTTCCACGGCCAGGTTCATGGCCCTGGCCGACAAAAGCACCTCGGGGATGAAGACGGTCCCGGCTTTAAAGAGCGGGCTTATGATGTCCATGGCGGCTATGAGGCCCAGTTTCATGATGTCGGTAGGCTGGCGGCCTTCTTTGAGGAGTCTTTCCACTTCGCCGACTATGGCCTCGTCGTCTCCGTCGAGAACCATTTGTCTGGCCACGGCGAAGGGGTCGCCACCGCCGGCTTTGGGGGTTCTGGGGGCGTCGGCGCCTAGGGAGGCCGGTTTTTGGCTGGCGGCTTCCTTTACGGGATCCACCAAAACGGCTTGGCCGGCCAAGGGCAGACGGGCCTCTTTGGCCACCCGGTCACCCACTCGCCTTAGCCGGTCCCAACTGGCCAAGGGCGGGGTGGTGTCGGCAATGCCGACAATCACCCCGTCCCCCGGGGTCAGCTCGGCGAACATGGTGTCGAGGTAACCTTCGAAATCCGCTTCCGAGGTTAAATCCGTAAGCAGTATGTTCGAGGGGATGCCGCCGAAGATGATCAAGCGCCCATGCCACTTTCGATAGTACTCGCCGATTTTGACTTTGGTCATGGGCCAGGGGCAAATGGCCTCAGCCACCTGGAAGCCGGAGTCCGGCAGTATGTCCATGAGACCAAAATTCTCACTGTCGCAGTGGCAGATACAGACCTTACCCTTTTCTTTGAAGGCCGGCCCGACTTTTCGCAGCCAGGGCTGAATTTCTTTTACGAAATAGGTCGGGTAAGTAATCATGTCGTCAAAGTTTGCCCCCCAGAGGATCGCCTGGGCCGGGGAGTCGAGCATGGCCCGAAATACCTTATCGTAGTAAACCCCCAGGCCTTCCCCCAACCTGGCCATGGGGCCGACGTTGTCGTTGTAGTGGAAGTAAAAATCGGTGGCGTCCAGAAATTCTTTCTGGGCGTGGTGGATGGGCGACGAGGCCAGGGAGGCGAAGGCCGCCCCGATGCCGTTTTCGCCAACCTCATCGTTTATCCAGGCCAGAAACTCTTCGTGGTTGGGGGTAACTTGGATGTTTTCGAATATGTGGGCCACAATCTCGTAGTCGGCCGGGGATTTTAGGACGTGTTCCTCAATCCAAGTAATTGAGGCCCCCGAGGCTTTCATCTCCTCGTAGTACATGGTCTTGGTCCTGACGTCGCCTTTGGAGGTATGGTAGATCTGGGTGGTGTAATCGCCTTCGACGATCGTCTCAACCTCCACGTCGGACCCCAAAGCCACTTTAAAGGGCTGCTCGGGAACGTTATACAATCCCAAGCCCCGGTGCGGTTGTTCTCCGTTTCGTAGAAACAGTGGGACCAAGTGGTGACTGCCCCAACCCTCGGCTTGGCAAATCTCGGCTATTGAGCGGTCCTTATGCTCTTTGGGCAGTGTGCCCGCCCTGCGGTTGGCGTTGAACCACAGATCTATTCGAGGCACGTAAGGCCAGACGTCAACCGTCTCGCCCCTGGCCACTGCCAAAACCCTGTCGCGAGTGTTCATGATATCCACCCCAAAAAAAGTCAAAAGCCAACGAGCGTTATGTTGGCCCGGATCGGAAAGTCAGTGTCTGACGCTCATCTCCGGGCAGCCACCCAGTCGGAGAAATGAATGAAGTCGTTTTTGGCGTCAAAGGGAAGCGGGAGAGGTTCGGAAAGACGTTCCAGGTTCTGGTCCCCTTTGGCGCGTTCGTACAGGGCTGGGCTTACGGCGATGAATTCCAAGTCTTTGGTGTTGGGAATCCAAGCCATTTCCAGATTGTCAGGCTCGAAAGGTCCCACCGTGTCCAGGGCGCCCTTGAGGGCCTCCCGGACGTTGGCCCTGACCAGAGGGCAGCGGCCCTTTTCCGGGGAGACGGCCACGGTGGCATTTAGATCGGTCATTGAGGAGACCACGCTATCGAAAAGTTCCTTGGTGACGTAATCGTTAAGGCCCAATCCCAGGGCGTTGCCCCCGCCGGTATGGGTCATCCTGAAGGTAACCAGTCGGGTTATCTTTGGCCTTTCCGGCTCCTTTTCGTAGATGTTCATTATCCGGCCCACGACCTTGGTGTCCAGCCCGGATCCGGAGATGTCTTTGCCCATCTCGTCCACCAGAAGGACGTCAAGTTTGTCCCAGGGCAGCTTGGGTTTGGTCTTTTGGCTTTCTATGAATAGTTCCGGCTCTCGGTCGACGATCTTATCGACCGGGACCACTTCCAGGTGCCTAAGGACGTTTCGGTGATCGTCGATTAGCGCCACTCCTCCCAAAATCGGCGCTTTTTCGAAAATCACTTTGGCCATGTTGATTATGGTTTGATAGTAAGTGTGTTTCACCGCCGCCTTATGCATGAGGGTGGCCCCCTCCACCCGTCCCAGCCCGACCACGGCCATCTTTAGTAACCCGGACTCGATGGGGCCTATGAACTCTGTGTGTTCTTTAACGCGTCCGACCAGTATTACGTGATCGGCCTTACCCGGTAAGGCGTTTGCGTCAACGCTAAGGGGTAGATAACCAAAGACTTTCCCGATAACCGTGGGATGGTAGCTGGTTATGAAGGGAGCGCCCATGGATTGCTCGCTTTGGCCAAGATGTTTCAGCACTTCCATCTGGCCTTCGGTGGTCCCGCCGCCGTGGCTGCCCATGGCCGGAAGAATGAAGGGATTGGCCCCAACCTCTTTAACCATGCCTACCAGCGAGGAGATGACCTCGACCATGCATTCTATGCCCCGGCTCCCGCTGGTAATGACCACCGTTTGCCCAGGCTTTATGGCACCAATCAATCCGGTCCGCTCAAACTCTTCCCTAAGCTTAGCCGGTATGTCTGGCCTTTGGCTCGGCGGGAACACCTGCCTGATTAGGCCCAGCTTCAATTCGTCGATCGCGGTCATATTGTGCCTCCGGGATAAAAAAAGGTGAGCCTGGGGAAGCCGGTGCCAATTCCCAATAGGCTAGGACGGCCCGGTAAAGGTGGTTTTATTGGCTTGCGGCGTAGCGCGAGCAGACAAAATTCGTATTCAGTAAGAACTTATCGATAAGCGCTTTCGTTCAAGACCATCGTTTGAAATGCCTAAACGGTAGTCCATTCACCAAAATATATATCTCTTAACAACATATCGATAAGTATCTTAGTTCAGTGACGTTGTCAGTAATGGCTAAACGTTATGCCCATTCATCAAAGGTCCTATCCCGTAAGAACTATTCGATAAGCTTCTTCATTCAAGGCCGTCTCACGTAAAGCCGTAACGATAAGGGTATTTGTTAAAGGCCTTACATTGTGGGAACATATCGATATGAGCCTTCGCTCAAGGCGGTTTTAGGTAATGTCTTAATGGTAAAGGAATTCGTCAAAGACCGTATAATGTAAGGATTAACGATAAGCGCCTTCGCTCAAGGCGGTTTCACGTAAGGCTTGATAGTTTTCGAACTTGGCCCAGTCGGGTACGGAGTTGCCCGAGCCAAGCATGAAACCGCCGCCCGGGGCCACCTCGGACAAGAGGGTCCTGACATAGGACTTGATGTCCTCGGGTTGGGCTTCCTGGAGCATGTCGTTGGGGACGTTTCCGACCACGCAGAGTTTCCCGTCGACCTTTTTTTTGATTTTGGCGATTTCGTTGCAAGTGGGGTCGATGGGTTGGATGACGTCCAGACCCATTTCTATGAAACTGGGCAAAAGGGCGTCCAGCTTTCCGTCGGAATGGAGGAAAAATAACTTACCGGCCTTGTGGCAACGCTTGGCAATTTCCTTGTACCAAGGAAAAACGTATTTTTCGAGATGTTTGACGCTGACGATGGGGCCGCTGTTGTAAGCCAGATCGTCAACCGCCCAGATACCGCCAACGTGGGGCATGGCTAGGATGGTGTCCACGGCCGAGTATTGGATTTGGGCCACTTTCTCAAATATGGCAGCCAATAGCTGGCTGTTTCTGACCAAGGACATGGCGAAATCGTTAAAGCCCATAAGCATCCAGGTCAAGGTGAATATCTTGCCGGAAACACCGATGGCCTTCATACCCTCCGGGAGGAGCGCGGCCAAGTCCCTGAGCTTGGAATAGTCAAGCTTGGCCAGCTCGTCCCATGGAAAGGCCTCGAATTCTCGCATGTCGTGAATGAAACTGGATACCTCCAGGTTCCAGCTCTTGTCGCCATCCTTGGACTGGCCCCCATCGGACGGTTGTCCGGTGGCCTCGGGGCCACCGGAGTCGCCGGTGTTGGGATCGTCGGCCTCGTGGAGCTTTTTTAGGATCTTGGAGACATGGGAATTTTCGGTGACCTTGCCCGGCTCCATCATGCCCACGGTAATGGGGATATAATCGTAGCCGGCCTGGGACCAGAACTCCACCTGGGCGGGCAGATCCTCCGGGGTCACCGTTCTGCCGAGAAACTGGCTTTGAATGTCGTAGGCGATTAGAACCTCGGACATGGGGACCCGGTCAGGCTCTTCGAATTTGACCGTCTTGAGGACTCGGTTCCAGTCAGGGGCAATTTGCATGGTTTCCTCTTTAACTGAAATTAGTAAGTCTTTGGGAACCGGGCGAAGCTGGACAGCCCGGGGAAGGCCTTTTAAAAGCCTTCCTTGGCCGCCTCGACGATGGCTTTTAGGTTGGCCAGGGGCGTGGTCAGGGGGATGGCGCACTCCGGGGCGACCAGGGTCAAGCCGGCCTCAATCACTTTGCGGCTTTCCCGATAAACGTCCTCGGGCGTTCCTTCCAACAGCACCTGGGGGTTATTGATGTTGCCGGCCAAGGTGATGGACCCGTTGACCTTTTCCAAGGCCTCGGCCGCCCCGTTGGCGCTCTCGAAGTGGTAAACGTCAACCCCGCTCTGGGCGAAAAGATCCATCCGATCCAGAGTCCGGCCGCAAACGTGGAGGATGGTCGGGCCGTTGATTTCCTTGAACAAGATTTTATGGACGGGCAGAAGCAGATCCCGGTAGTGATACGGTCCTACCAAATTTCCGGTGGCGTGGTCGGCCACAACCACGACATCGGCCCCGGCCTTGAACTGGGCGTTGGCGAAGGCAACGGTCACCGGGGCCAGGGCCTCGACCATTTTTTTGACCAGGTCATATTTTTTCCGACCCACGGCCGTGAGGAAGTTCTGGGTGCCGGCCATGTGGTAGGAAAGGGTCCAGGGCCCCATGACTTTCCCCAAAACGGTTACCCGTCCTCCGACCTGGCGCCTGAGGATCTCCAGGGCCCTAAGGATTACGGCCATGGAGGGTTTTTCCAATATGTTTTCGGGGATGACAATGTCGCTAAAATCTTTATACGGAAAGGTTTTCCCGTCCGGCATCATCGTCGGGCCGCCCCAGTCCATCTCCACGCCAAAGGCCGCCGATTCCTGATGCACCGAGTATTCGGGCATTACCGAGTCAAAGCCCAGAATCTCATGTCCGGCCAGCGCCAAACGGGCCATGGTTTCGGGGTTAAGGTGAGCCTCTGGGAAAAAAGCTTGGCTGGCTTCCATCAATTCCACGCAGGCCACCGAGGTCGGGGTGATGGCCGCCGGCCGTTCCCCCCGGCGACCTCCGTAAATATAAGACATAGTCAGGTTGTGCGGTGTGGATTTAATCATTTGTTTTCTCAACGGTTATCGAATTATGGACCTTTCCCGGAAACCTCCCCGGCTACCTCCGCCGAGCGGTTAGTGTCAATGGCCGTGCCGAATCTTCCCAGCGCCTTAGATCCTTTCCCGCCGGCCGGCAAAAGTCACCGGGCGGCGGGGCCAAGGCTCATTTGGACGCCAGTTCCTCCGGCGAGAGGTGGTGTTTGAAGATTTCGGTCAGCCCGATGTGTTCCGGAAAATGGGTCTCTATGTTCGAGGAGACATCGTGAAGATGTCTGATCATGGTTAACTCGGCCATTTTCACGTTTCGGTCAGATAGGTGCTTCAGGATGGTGCTGTGGTAATTGTAGGCCCTTGACGCCGAGGTCTTCAGGTTGGTCACGACCTCGGTTATGAACAGCATTAATCCATCCCAAATGATGTTCAAGAACTCCCTGATGACCATATTATTTCCGCTTTCCACTATGGCCCGATGGAATTCTATGTCCAGCCTGGATATGGCCGCCTTGTCGCCCCTGGCAATGGCCTCGCCCTGGCCGATCAAGATGTGTTGTAGTTTAAGCACGTCCTCGGCCGTGGCCTTCTCCACTGCCAGCTTGATGGCCGCCTCCTCCAGGTAGAGCCTGGCCTCCATAAATTCCCTGACGTTTATGTTATTGAGAAAACTATACTGTGCGATACTGGATAAAACGTCCGTCGGGGAACTTTTGGCCACGATGGTCCCGACCCCCGGCTTGGCCGTCAGGAAGCCCAGCACGTTCAATTTGTTAATGGCTTCCCGGATGGTGGAGCGGCTGACCCCGAATTCCTCGGCCATGGCGTCCTGGGTAGGGAATCTGTGTCCCTCGGGGAGCTCACCGTTGGATATTTGCTCGAATAAGTAGTTAAAAACCTCATCGACGGCGGATAATTTTTTAATGGGTTTTAGCATGGTTAAGCTATCACTTCATTTTATGGGATAATGTGGCCAATTGCGCAAAATGCGCCCATTTTTGGCACCGCCATAATTATACGCCAAAAAGTCTGGGTTTACTCGCGCCAATATTTTTTTTCACATTATCTTATCCGCCAAAGAAACAAACGGTGCCGGAAATCAGCATGATAAAATGATATATTATTCGGAACTCCGCGGGTCAGCCGCCCAGGTTTTCCGGTATTTTTAACTTATTTTAGTAAATACAAAGGCAAACTGTGCCAGAAAGTAATTAAAATCAATACCGATATGGTTATGAGCAAGAAGGGCATGGTGGCTTTATAAATTTGCATGATGGTTATGTCGTCGGGCGTTATACTCTTCATGTAGAAGGAAGACGGGGCGAAGGGAGGCGTAAGATACGACACTTGCATATTCATGCAGTATAAAACCCCAAACCAGATTGGGTTTAGGTCAAAGGCCTGAATGACCGGCAGGAAGATGGGGATGGTTAAAAACAAAATACCCATCCAATCCAAGAAACAACCCAAAAATATCCAAATTATGTTTATGAGTATTAGAGTTCCCCAAACTCCTAGGTTTAGGTTCAATATGAGCTCCCGCACAAACTGGGTTCCCCCGGTTAGGGTGTAGGCGCCTATAACCGTCTGGGCCCCAAAAAAGATCCAGGAGAGCATGCAGCTGACCTTGACCGTTTCCATACAGGATTCCCAAAACATTTTCCGGCTGAAGGTTTTGGTAACGATGGTGGTTATCAGCACCAGCACCACGCCCACCCCGGCCGCTTCGTTGGGGGTGGCCACGCCGAAATAGATCGAGCCCAATACGCCAAAGGTAATCAGGAAGGGTAGGATAAGTTCCTTCAGCACTTTGAGCTTGGCCACGAAGGACATCCGCCTTAGCTCTTCCGGGGGCAGGGGAGCGGCCTCGGGATGCCTTTTGCAATGCAAAACGATGTAGGAGATGTAACCAAAGGCCAGAATGAGACCCGGGAGGATACCGGCCGTGAAAAGCTGAGCCACGGAAACGCTGGCGGTCATGCCGTAGACGATGAAGACAACCGAGGGCGGTATCAAGGTGGCCAAGCCTCCGCCGGCGGCCAGGGTCCCCAGGCTCAAGGTTTTGTCGTATTTGTTCTTTAGCATCTGTGGCAAGGCGATCATGCCTAAGGTGACGATTTCCGCCCCGACCACCCCGACCATGGCCGCCATTATGATGTTGGCGAAGATGGTCCCGATGGCTAGTCCGCCCCTAAGGCCCCCGGCCCAAATGTAAGCCGCCCTGAACAAAGCCTCGGCTACGCCGGATCTCTGGAGAAGGCTGGCCATCATCACGAACAGGGGCACGGCCATAAGGGTGGAACTTTGGGCCATGTCGAAGATGCGGTTCACGAAACTGCTTATGGGGCCCAGGGTGTCAAACTGGAGCAAGCAGATGACCATGGCCACCGCCCCGAGGCTCCAGGACAGCGGTTGGCCCATGCAGAGCATGATTACCAGAAACACCACCAGCAGCACGCTGATTAAGCCGATACTCATAGGGGCCTCCCGGTAATGGCCATGTACAGGTCTTGGATTAACTTGCTAATGGCTTGGAGAGCGACCAAACAAAACCCGAAAAACAAAATGACCTTCATGGGCCAAACCATGGGATTCCAAGCGGTCCAGCTATGCTCGTTGAGTTTGATCGACTGAACCATGTAGGGCCAAATGACTCGCAACATGACTACGAGATAGAGGGCAATGAAGCAAAAGTTAAAGCAATCGAGTATGGATTTGCCCCTTTTGCCAAACCTAGAGTAGATGATGTCAACCCGGACGTGCCCGTCGTTCTTCATGGTCAGGGCCCCTCCCAAGAGGTAACAGATTCCGCAAAGCATAGCCGTGGTTTCCGAGACCCATAGGGTGGGACTGTTGAAGAACTTTCTCATGACGATTTCGTAAAAGATGATAACGCCGGCCAAGAAAGGCAAAGGCGCGGCGATATAGCCAAAGATGGTGGATATTTTGCCTATTGCTCCGGTAATCAGCTTCAGGACGTAATGGGTTAATTTGCCGAGTAACTCCATCGGGGGGCCTACGTAACCCACTACGTCGCTTAAATATTCAAGCAAGGCTATAAGTTTATTCATCGCTACCCCGTCAGGCGGTGCCAAAGGCTGGCTTTCCCCTCAAAGGCCCTACCGTTAAACGGTTTGGCCGAATTTAGAAAAGCCAGCCCGGCTCCTGGAGAGGCGCTTGGGCGCCGTCGCGGCCCAAGCCCAGATCGCCCCGAAACCAAATCCGTCCCTTCCCGATGGATAGGCCCCAGAGCCAAACGAATGGCGCCTATTGGCCCTAGCCGAAGCTTACTGGATGCGTCCGAGTTCCCGCAGCCAAGCTTCCTGGGACTCGATAACCTCCTTACAGTCAGCGTTCTTTTCCTTCCAAGCCGCCCAAACCTCCATGGCCAACGCCCTGGCCTTGGCCTTGTTTTCGTCGGTCCAGGTTATGACCGTGACCTTGGCCCCGGGCTGACGGTTTTTGTCCACGAAATCGATGTCGGCCACGGCAATCCTTTCGATGGAATCCCAGCACCATTTACGGACAGCCGCCTCCACGATAGCTTTCAGATCCGGCGAAAGTTTGTTCCACTCGTCGATGTTGACGGTAAAGTCACCATAGGGCATGGAGTGGAAGCCCGGAAAAATGGCGTAGTCGACGCCGTTAAGTTCGTAGAGACCCAATGATTCGTTGACGCCGACCGTACTCCAGTCGCAAGCGTCGATGACGCCCTTGTCCAGGGCTGGGAAAATCTCGTTTCCGGGCAGTTGGATGACCGAGGCCCCGGCCTTGGCCATCATTTCGGCCTGCATGCCTTGAGCGAGCCGAATCTTCAGGCCTTTGAAATCCTCGATGCTCTTAAGGGGTTTGCGGCTGGGCCAAGATTCCACGCCCCAGAACATAACCCCCACGGTATAGCCCTTAAACGGGGCATATAGTTTACGAATGAGTTCCAATCCACCCTTGTAGTTGAGCCAAGTGTCCAGCTCCCAGGGGTGCTCGTAGGCGAAGATCAGATCGCTGACGGCGGCAAAAGCGGGATTCTTTGGCGCCGCGTAGCCTGGCCAGACGTGAATGACCTGAAGGACGTTATTTTGGAGGGCGTCCAGGGTCTCGTTTTGGGGAACAATGGCCCCGTTGGGGTAGGATTCTATAATCAGCCTACCCTGGCTCATGACCTTAATGTTCTCGCAAAGGTCCTCAAAGGTTTTCTGGGGTATCTCGCCGGCGTTCCACAGAGTTTGCGCTTTCCAAACAATGGGTTTAACTTCGTCGGCGGCGCTGGCGGCCTGACAGATGACCATGGCCACGAAAAAGGACATAAGTCCTAGAATCAGTTTTCGCATCTCCCGTTCTCCTCAAAAGAAAAAGGTTTCCGGGGAGCGGGCGTAAAAAATGGCTCAATCCCGCGCCCCATTAAATCGCCGGGCAAACGGTCTTTCCCCAAACCGCCGACCCTAAACTAAAAGTGCAATTATGGCGTTCAGTCCGCGAGGAATTTAAGCCACGGGCCTCGACCCTCTCGGACGGGAGAAAAATATAGGTTGTATGATAATCAGATTATCTTACTTTCAAATGGCTGTCAAGATATTTTAACGCTCCCACACCTCTCTATAACCTATCGAAATTCCGACCTTTTAGCAATGAATCACCCTTGTGACCCACAAATTTTTTACCGATTTCTAACAGAATATTTCTCCATTTTTGCCTAAAACTGCCATTTTTGACCTCTGGCCCATCCTTGTTCCTTCATTTCCACCCCGCCTCCCTAACACCCAACCCTTCCAGTAATTGCCCAGGCCATCTCGTCATAAATCCGTCCCTTACAGTAATTGCCGAGCCCGTCCGCCCAAGCGCCTGGCCTCCACGAGAAATTCCCAGACGGGCCATAACCGGTTACAGCATTAAACTTATGCGGCGTTGTCAGGTATTTTGGAAAAAAGATTCCAGTGGTACTGGAAAATGTGGGGATATAGATTGGATATGTAACTATGGGTTATTTTAGATAAATTTATGAGGAAAATTATGGTAATACAAAATACAGGGAGCGTTTTAATTGGTAGGAAATTAACCAGCTCTCATCGCCAACCTAAAATACGGCATATTGGGAGGCCAGATTCAAGCGCTACCAGATGCGGGACTTAGATGGTCCAAAACGGTTGACAAGTCTGCTCTGGAAAGGGATAATCATATGGCAACGCAAGTTGCGTCAACCCAAAGAAGTAAAAACTCGTCTTTTAGATGGGTTGGAGCGATATTTTGAGCGCAATTAATTTTAATCATTGCGATCATGATGTTTCGTCTAACGCGACGAAGCTTTTTTCGGCTTTGCCTGAAGCGGCCGAATCGGTCAACCTCGGTTTTTTAGAATTTTTTGCTGGCAGTGGCTTGGTTGGCACAGCTTTGGCGCCGCGTTTCAATTTGCTGTGGGCAAACGACATTTGCCCTAAAAAGGCCGATGTCTTCCGGGCCAACCATGGCTCCGGTACATTCCACCTGGCTTCCATCGCTTCCATAAACGGGCGCGAACTTCCGACGGCCTTTCTGTCATGGGCCAGTTTTCCTTGCCAAGACCTTTCGCTGGCCGGCAAATCCGCTGGAATTCACGCCAGCCGTAGCGGCTTGGTCTGGGAATGGCTGCGGGTGATGAATGAAATGCCGGCTCGTCCCCCCGTCCTGGTTGCGGAAAATGTTGTGGGACTTGTGGCTTGGAATAGCGGAAGCCAATACCGCCAACTGCATGGGGCGATGGCGGAGCGAGGATATCGCGTTGGCGCTTTCGTTTTGGATGCCATTCGCTGGTTGCCTCAATCGCGCCCTCGTATTTTTGTCGTGGCCGTCCATAAAACTGCGCCGCTGCCTTCAGAACTGTTAGACAGGGGACCGAATTGGCTCCACTCCAAGGCAGTCACCAAAGCGGCCCAAGGACTGGACGATTGGCTCTGGTGGAAAATGCCTGAACCAGGGCCGCGCGGTCTTTCGCTTTCCGACATAGTTGACTGGAATGCCCCCTGCCTTGACGAGGCGACCGCTAAAAAAACGTTGGCTTTAGTGCCTGAAGAGCATATGCGCCGGCTTCAAAAAAGTGGCCTCAAAGCGGTGCCAGGTTACAAACGAACCCGGAACGGTCGCCAAGTCTTGGAGTTGCGTTTCGACGGCGTCGCCGGTTGTTTGCGTACTCCCCAGGGAGGCAGCAGCCGTCAATTCTTAGCGATTCGCCGAGGCGGCGGCTGGCAGGTCAGACTTTTGACGGTTAAGGAAACGGCCAGATTGATGGGAGCGCCCGAGACGTATCGGTTGCCGGGCAAGTATAACGATGGCTATAAAGCCATGGGTGACGCGGTGGCCGTACCGGCGGTCGCTTATCTGGCCGAGCATATTTTATGGAAGTTGGCGACCGCTATATGAATGCGAAAAAAATGAAATTAGGTTGACCGAATTTCGCGATGACAACTTATTTAGTGGAAAGGTCTAACTGTCAGAGGCCCTTCATATTATGATGTTGCTTTGAGTATAATTTGATACTCCATCAATCAAGTAAAAATCCACTTAATTCCCTCCCAAGCCTTCTAGCGACCAGACTATCCATTTCCGGGTATTTCGTATCAAAAGGGTTTTACCCGTGAGCCCAACGTCAAGGCGGCTCGGGGTTAAATCGTACCCGCAAAGTCTCCAATTCTTGGTTAAATTTAACGTTACTATGGCGTCCGAAGGGTGATACGGCCCGAAGGGGCATGGTTCCCTGGGCGCCTGGCCTACCAAGGTTGCCGGCCAAATCGGTCCCAGGTCGCCGAGGTCGCGTTTTCGGCGATTCCGGCGCCATTTATAGCCGGACGATTACAAAACGCGGTGGCGGGCCTTCTGGGCCCGTTTATGGCCGTCTGGGGAAAGGGGTTGAAGTCGGCAAGGAGGCCCGCGGCTGGGCGGTGGCCGTGAGCCGATCTTTGGCCGGCCAAGGTGCCGGCCAAATCGGTCTCAGGTCGCCGAGGACGCGTTTTCGGCGTTTCCGGCGCCATAGATAGCCGGACGATTACAAAACGCGGTGGCGGGCCTTCTGGGCCCGTTTATGGCCGTCTGGGGAAAGGGGTTGAAGTCGGGAAGGAGGCCCGCGGCTGAGCGGTGGCCGTGAGCCGATCTTTGGCCGGCCGAGGGCCAGGCCAAATCCGTCCCAGGTCGCCGAGGTCGCGTTTTCGGCGTTTCCGGCACCATTGATAGCCGGACGATTACAAAACGCGGTGGCGGGCCTTCTGGGCCCGTTTATGGCCGTCTGGGGAAAGGGGTTGAAG
>JAIRNQ010000295.1 GCA_031257955.1 Deltaproteobacteria bacterium
CAAAGTTTGTCCGTCGCGGCCAGGGCCGAAGGGTCGGGCGACTGGCCGCCTTGGTCCCCGCCGGCCGGTTTGGGCTTGGCCGAGAGGAGTATGAGGCGCCATAAGGCCAACTCTAAGGCGGCCAGTTTTTGCCAAGCCCGGCTTTCTTTGGGCTTGGGGAGTTTGCCCTTGGCCTTGGCCGGTGGGCGGTGGACGGTGGCCAGATGGACCAGGGGCTGGGAAAATCCGTGGGACTTTATAATGTCCTCCGGAAAGAGGGGTTCGCTGTCGGCGACCCGATTAAGGATCGACTCGATATGGTTCCGATGGGACTGGGGAGTAAGGCCTTTTAATAGGCCGTAGATCGGAATAATCCCCAAGCGGGAATCCCGTTCGTCTAAAGCCGGCCCGTTCGGCGCCGGCCAAATATCGGGATGGGAGAGGCTCAGGCGGCCGTCCTTGACGGTTACCTTACCGGCGAAGAGATAAAGCTCGCCCGCCTTGAGCGTCTCGGACCAGTACTGGACGCCCCCAAACCACCAGATGGTAGCCTCGTGCCCCAGATCGTCCACCATATCGCCTCGCAGGTAGCGTCCCTTGGGATCCAGGCTGGTCCGTTTCAATCTGGCCAGGAAAAGGTTCGCCTGTCCGTCTTGGGCCTCGGCCAGGGAAATAATGGCGCGTCTGTCCTGGTAGAAAGAGGGCGGGCGACTCAACAGATGGCCGATTGTGGTCAGGCCCTTTTCGGACAAGGCCTCGGCTTTGGTTTTACCTATGCCGGGGAGATTGTTCAGGGGCAGGGAGAGGTAAGGGTTGGCGGAAAAGAAGTCCATGGGCGCGTGGTTCCGGGTCTGGGGCACCGGTCCCGGACTCAGAGGTCGGGGCGCGGGGCGCTGGGTTTAGCGGTCGGGGTGGATGGTTTTGGAGTGAACGCTCACTTGACAAAAAATATGGCTCGGTCGGTGGCCACCGTCCGCCCGTCCCGGAGGCCGGTCACTTCCAAAAGCTGCCGGCCTCGGCTTAGGGGGATCTCCACCCTGGCCTTGGAGGCCCCGTCGATCCGGCTGCGGCTGATTTGCTGGCCGTTGTGCGAGACGATTAGCTCGTCCAGTTCCGGGGTGGTTTGAATGGTGGCCCGGATGGCCTGGAAGCGCTCGGGTATGCCCGGGTCCCAGGCAAAGATCTCGCCGGACTTGGGGTCTAAGAGACCAAAATGGGTTTTAAGGCCCACCACCGGGACGTCGCCGGGGCCCGGGTGGGGAAAGTCGGCCCCGATCAGGTTCATGTGCCCGTGGAGGCATTGTGGGCCGTTTATGGCGGCCTTCAGGAAGTATTCCATCCGGAAGTTGGGGCAGTCGGGTCCGGCCGGAAGGCCCGATATGGGGCAGACGGGCAGGCGGGACACCCCTGGCGGGACGGCAATGACCGGGGCCGGGGGCCTCATTTCGGCCAGGATGTCCGTGACCTCCCGCCAGAGGTGGCCGGCCCCGGTCACCCCGGAAACGTGGCCCATGGGGCGGTTCTGGAAGTTTCCGGCCCAAACGCCGACCGCGAAGCCGTCGGTATAACCCAGGCACCAGTTGTCCCTAAAGTTCTTGCTGGTCCCGGTCTTGACCGAGGACCGGTAAGGGGTGTCCAGGGGGCCGTTTCGCCCAAAGCCGGTCGAGCGGGCCGGATCGTCGGAGAGCATGTCCGAGATTATGAAGGCCACCGCCGGGTCGATGACTTTGAGGCCGGGGTCGTTGGTCCTTGAGGCCTGGAGGGTTAACGCCGGGGCTTTTAGCCGTCCGCCGTCGGCCAGGGCGGCGTAAGCGGTGGTGAGTTCCAGAAGGGTCACCTCGCCCCCGCCCAGGGCCAATCCCAGCCCATAATGGTCGGCCTCGCGGTCCAGGCTGGCCAGGCCCAGTTTTTTGAGCCGGGCCAAGACGTTTTCCACGCCCAGATGGTTGGTGAGGTTAATGGCCGGGACGTTAAGCGAGCTGGCCAGGGCCAGGCGGGCCTGGACCGGGCCGTGGCTGGCCCCGGAGTAGTTGCGGGGGCTGTAGGAGCCGTCCCGGATGACAAAATCGACCGGGGCGTCGTTTATGAGGCTCGAGGCCGAGATGGCCCCGGTTTCCAGGCCCAAGGCGTAGATGAAGGGCTTGAGGGCCGAGCCGGGTTGGCGCGGCTCGGCCACCCCGTCGATCTGCCCGTCGGTGGGGTCAAAAAAATCGGCCGAGCCCACGTAGGCCAAGACTTCCCGCTCGGGCAGACTCATGACCACCACGGCCACTTGGCTCAGGCCCTGGCTTTTGTATCGTTCCACGGTCAGCTCGGCCAAGCGCTCCACCCGCTCCTGGAGATCCATGTCCAAGGTGGTGGCCACCTTCTGGGGCGGCAGGTCCGGCAGGGACTTGGCTACCCGGTTGGTGAAGTGCGGGGCCAGGAAGGCGGCCGTAAAGCCCGTGAGTATCAAGGGCTCGGCCTGGGCGCGCCCTAAGGCCTCCGGGCTAAGGTAGCCGCGCTTGGCCAGCCGGGAGAGGATCATGTTTTTTCTGGCCAGCGACTTGGGGCTGGGGCTGGGCCCGGGTTTGCCGGGTCGGGCCGGGAGGCCGGCCAGGAAGGCCGCCTCGGCCGGGGAAAGGGAAGCGGCGGATTTACCCAGCCAAGCCTGGGCCGCCGCCTGGAAGCCCACGTTGGGGCCGCCGACCGGGGCCGAGTTCAGATACAGGGCCAAGATTTCGTCTTTGGTGTGGTGGCGTTCTATGGCCAGGGCCAGGTAAACCTCGCGGGCCTTGCGCGTAAAGGTCCTGGGGCCGGGGGAGAGGCCCAGCGAGAGCCGGGCCAGCTGCATGGTTATGGTCGAGGCGCCGCTGACCACCCGCCAATGGGTGAGGTTTTGGGCCATGGCCCGGGCGGCGGCCAGGGGGTCCACCCCCAGGTGGTAGCGGAAGCGCTTGTCCTCGGTAACGATGACCGCCTCGATCAGATTGGGGCTAAACTCGGAAAGGAGCCGGTTCTCCCGGCGGTTCATGGGCGGGGGCCAGATCTCCCTGAGCTTCCGGCCGTATCTGTCGGTTAGCGTGACCGTGTGGTCCCACTGGGGTTCCCCGGCCAGCGGGTCGCCGGCCAAGCCCAAGGCCAACCAGAAAAGACCGAACAGAATGGCCGCCGCCAAGGTCAGCCGAAAGCCCAGCCGTAGAAGCCGCCGGACAAATCTGGTCAAGCTGGCCAAACTGGCCAAACGGGTGGCCGAGGGTGCCTTCGGCCGGTTCGCTTCGGCGGCCTGGGAGGAGATTTCGTGACCGGGGTCGGACATGGGCCGAGTCCGCTTACTTGGGCTTAAACGGCGATCCGACGACCCTCCGGACCGACCTCCGGACCGATAGGTTGACGCCGCCGGTGACCGCCGAGGTCAGAACGTTTTTGGGATTGGGGGCGCCGGGCGATTCCATGCCGGTCACCATTTTGGGTTTTAGGCCGCCCGCTTTTACTGGGCGGCGCTTATCTTGGCCTTGTTTTGGGGGCCCAAGGTTTTGCGGATCATGGGTCCCAGGTAGGGCTTGGGCCAGCACTCGAGGAAGGCCTCGGCCCCGGCAACGTTTAGGCTCTGGACGGTTTTGGTCCAGTGGACTTGGCCGGTCATTTGTTTTTTTAAGAGATCCTTAATATCGGCCGGATCGTCGGTCAGTTCCCCGGAAACGTTGGGGACTACGGGGAATAGGGGTTTCTTGAACTCGACGTCGTCTATGATTTTGGCGAAGATCTCGGCCGGCTTGGCCATCAGGGGGCTGTGGAAGGCCCCGGTCACCGGCAGGGGCACGGCTTTGCCGCCCTTCATGCCGGCAAAGCGCACGGCGGCGGCCACGGCCCTGGCTTCCCCGGAGATGACCGTTTGGGTGGGGGCGTTGTAGTTGGCGGCCACCACCAGGCCCTCGCTGCGGGCCAGCTCGCACACGGCCTCGACCGTTTCGGCGTCCAGGCCCAATATGGCGCTCATGCTGCCGCCGTCCCCCGAGATCCGGGCCATCAGTTCCGATCGTCGGGCCACCAGATCGATGGCCGTTTCTTCGCTTATGACTTCGGCCAGAACCAGGGCCCCGTACTCGCCCAGAGAGTGTCCGGCGGCGAAGGCCGGTTCCTCGCCTTTGAGCTTAAATTGGCGGGCGGCGGAAAGCCCCACGGCCAAGCAGGCCAGTTGGAGGTTTTCAGTTTTTGAGAGTTCCTCCAAGGGACCCTCCCAACAGAGTTTGGATATGGGCTTTCCGGAGATCCGGTCGACGGCCCGAAAAATCCCGTCCGTGGCGGGATCGCTTTGGGCCCAGCTTTGGCCCTGGCCGACGAATTGCCCGCCCTGGCCCGGAAAAATAAAGGCTGTTTTACTCATATGCTTGGCCTCGTCGGCCCGCCGGGGTGGGCCTTAGGGGAATTATGGGTAACAAAACTCGCGGCCCACCCGGCCGCCGGTGTGGCCTTGGCGGCCCGCCCGGCCGCCGGTGTGGCCCCCGAGGGGAATTTTGGGCAACCAAACTCGCGGATCACTCGGCCGCCAGCTTGGCCTCGAGGGCCAAAAGGCCGCCGGCCATTAGCATGTCCAGTTGCCGCTGGGCCACGTCCAGCTTGACCATAAAGCTTTGGCCGGTGTCCAGGTCGGACATGGTCAGTATGGCCCCGGGCGAAAGGTTCGGCCCCAGGCCGGAGAGGGTGAGTTTATGGCCCTTTTCCAGGCCGGCGATTTGGGCCGGATCGACGAACTCCAGCGGGAAGATGCCGAAGTTGCAAAGGTTGGCCTTATGGATGCGGGCGAAGCTTTGGGCCACCACCCCAGCCAGCCCCAGGTATCGGGGGGCCAAGGCGGCGTGTTCGCGGCTGGAGCCCTGGCCGTAATTGTTTCCGGCCACCACGAAACCGGTGCCGGCGGCCTTCATCCGCTGGTGAAAGGCCGGCTCGAGGTTAGAAAAGATAAAGCGGGACATGGCCGGGACGTTGGCCCGCAGGGCCAGTATGTGGGCCCCGGCCGGGAGGATGTCGTCGGTGGTGACGTTGTCGCCCAAGACCAGCATGACCTCGCCGGTTATAGACTCCCCCGGGGCGGCGAACCTGGGGAGTGGGGCGATGTTGGGGCCCCTTTGGATGGGGACCTCGGACCCTTCCGGGGCCGGAGGGAGGATCATCGAGTCGTCTATCTCCATGGTCTCCGGCCAGACGATAACCGGCGCTTCCCCCAGGGTTCTGGGATCGGTCAAAAAACCCTTTAAGGCCGTGGCCGCCGCCGTCTCGGGGCTGACCAGATACAGCCCGGCGCCGGCCGTGCCGCTGCGCCCGGGAAAATTACGGTTGGAGGTGCGGACCGAGATCCCCCCGGTCTGGGGGGCCTGGCCCACGCCGTTGCAAAAACCGCAGGCCACTTCCATGATCCGGGCGCCGGCCCCGACGATGTCGGCCAGGGCCCCGCGTTTGGTCAGCTCCATCAGTATCTGCCTGGAGCCGGGGGCGACGACCAGGCTCACCCCGGGGGCCACCCGTTGGCCCTTAAGGACGGCGGCCACGGCCATCATGTCGGAAAACGAGGAGTTGGTGCAGGACCCGATGGCCACCTGGTTGACCTTAACCCCGCCCAGATCGGCCACCTTCAAGACGTTGTCGGGCGAGTGTGGGGCGGCGGCCAGAGGTTCCAGAGAACTAAGATCGATTTCCAGCTCCCCGTCATAGACGGCCCCGGGATCGGCGGCCTGGGGGCTGAAGTCGGCTTCCCGGCCCTGGCGGCGCAAGAAATCCAAAACGTTTTGATCGGCCGGAAAGATGGCCGTGATGGCCCCGGTCTCGATGCTCATGTTGGCGACCGTGGCCCGGTCGGTCACCGAAAGGCCGGCCAAGCCCGGCCCGGCGAATTCCAAAATGGCCCCCCGACCGCCGGAGACGGTCAGGATCCGCAAAATCTCCAGGGCCAGATCTTTGGGCCTGACCCAGGCTTTTAAGGATCCGGTAAGGGTGACCCGGATTATTTTGGGCATCGGGAGGAAGAAGGGCCTCCCGCCCATGACCACGGCCACGTCCAGGCCACCGGCCCCGATGGCCAGTTGGCCCACCGCCCCGCCGGTGGTGGTGTGGCTGTCGGCGCCCAAGAGGATTTCCCCCGGGGTGGCGAAGCGCTCCACGTTAAGCTGGTGACAGATGCCATTTCCGGTCTTGGAGTACCAAAGGCCAAAGCGCTTGGCGGCCGAGCTTAAGAAGGCGTGGTCGTCGGCGTTCTCGAAGCCGACCTGGAGGATGTTGTGGTCGCTGTATATTAGCGATCTTTTGGTCTTGACCCGGGGAAAGCCCAATGCCTCGAACTGGAGCATGGCCATCTGGCCGGTGGCGTCGTGGACCAGGGTCTGGTCGATGGATAGGCCAATTTCCGTGCCGACCTCCAGGCGACCCTCCTTGAGGTGGGCCGCCATTATCTTGCGGGTCAAGTTTAGCGCTTCTGCCATAAATCGTCAAAGCTCCCGGGGGCCGGAGGCCCCGGGGAGGTCTCAGCCTCCCTGAAAGCGGTTATGGGTAAAAACTAAAAGACTAAAATAAGTCGAGTCCGTCCTGAACGGTCGGACGGTCTTGGCCCGAAGCCGGGCCGCCACCGGGTTGGTCCGGCGCTGGTCCGGGGCTAGGCCGTTTAGTTGGTCATTCCATGTGCTGGACCAAGGCCTGCCCGAACTCGGAGCATTTCACCGGGGTCACCCCGAGCTGCCGGGCCAAATCGTAGGTTAGGATTTTTTTGGAGACCACCTTTTCCAAGGCGGCCTGGATCCTGGCTTCGGCCTCTTTCCAGCCCAAATAACCCAACATGAAGGCCCCGGAGAGGATCATCGAGGAAGGGTTGACCTTGTCCTGGCCGGCGTATTTGGGGGCCGTGCCGTGGGTGGCCTCGAAGACGGCCAACCCGTCGCCCAGGTTGGCCCCCGGGGCCATGCCCAAGCCGCCGATTTGGGCGGCCAGGCAGTCGGAAAGATAGTCGCCGTTTAGGTTGGGCATGGCCAAGACGGAATACTCCTCGGGGCGAAGTAGAGACTGCATAAACATATTGTCGGCTATGCGATCTTTTATGACCAGACGGGAAGGGTCTTTTCCGTCCCAGGACTCCTCCGGCACTGTCCGATTAGCGTATTCGCCAGAGGCCAGCTCGTAACCCCATTTCCTGAAGGCACCTTCGGTGTACTTCATGATATTGCCCTTATGGACTAAGGTTAGAGATGGTCTATTTTCCTTAAGGGCCCAATCTATAGCCATTTTAATGAGCCTTTTGGAGCCAAATTCGCTCATGGGTTTGATGCCCACGGCCGAGCCGGCCCTAACCTTGGCCTTTAGGGTCCCGGTCAGAAAACTTATGAGGGCCTCGGCTTCCTCGGTCCCGGCCGGCCATTCCAAGCCGGCGTAGACGTCCTCGGTATTCTCGCGAAAGAGGAGCATGTCGGCCTTTTCCGGGGCCCGGACCGGGCTGGGGACGCCCGGGATCCATTTAATCGGCCTTACGCAAGCGTATAAATCCAAAGCCTGGCGGATGCCCACGTTCAGGCTCCTCATCCCCCCGCCCACCGGGGTGGCCAGCGGGCCCTTGAGGGAGACCCGGTAGTTCTTGAGCGTTTCCAGCGTGTCGTCGGGCAAATACTCCCCAAATTGTTTGTGGGCGGTCTGGCCGGCCGGGGCCTCGACGAATTCCAATTTATGGCCCGAGCGCTTGGCCGCCTCGGTCAGGACCGGTTCGGTGGCCCGCCAAATATCGGGTCCGACCCCGTCGCCGATGATAATGGGAATGATGGCCCCGTCCTGGGGGACGATAAGGTTGCCTTGTCCGTCGGCTCTAATCAAGTTTGGCATGAATGGATTGTCTTTCCTTCCCCCGCGGTCCCCTGCCGCGGTCTCCGCGCCAGAGGGGTCCTTCGGCCCCGGCGCCAAATATGCGCCAGAGGGTCCTTCGGCCCCGGCGCCAAATATGCGCCGGAAGGGCCCTTTAGGCCCCCGGCGCCATGTGGGCTTAGCCCATGGCGGCGAAGAAGGCCAAGGTGGCCAGCTCGCCCAGTTCAACCGAGGCCCCCAAAAGATCCCCGCTTACCCCGCCCAGGCAGTATTTCCAGAGCTTCACCAGAAAGTAGCCGAGGACCAGGGCCAGAAGGGCGCACAGAAAGGCTTTGAGGCCAAAGATAAGGCTCAGGGCCAAGCCGAAGAGGGAGGCCAGGCAAAGTTCGTTGAGGCCGCCCAGGGCTACCATGTTGTGCCCCAATCCCACCGGCCTATCGTCGGGCGTTCCTTGGGGCCTGGGGACCGGCTTTCCCCAAGCCGCCACGGCCGAGGCGGTCAGGCGCCCCCAGACCGGGTAGAGGAGCAGAACATGGGGCGGGAAGAGGCCCCCGACGGCCAGGCTGACCAGGATTGTGGACTTGAGGGCGAAGTCGGCCACGATGGCCAACACCCCGAAGGTCCCCAGGTGGCTATCCTTTAAAATTTCCAGCTTGCGTTCTTGGCTTCGGTGTGACAGTAAGGCGTCGGCGGCGTCGGCCAGCCCGTCCAGGTGAAAGCCCCGGGTTAAAACGATCTGGGCCAAAACTAACGATACCGCCGAGGTGGCCACCGGCAGGGCCGTCCAGCCCAAAAGCGTGGCCAGGACGAACGAGGCCAGGCCCAAAACCAGCCCAACCACCGGATAGCAGGCGGGAAAGCGGCCCATCTCGGCCGGGGTCAAAAGTCCCTCGGTTTTTATGGGCAGTATGGTCAGAAAGGCCAGGCAATCGAGGATGGTTTTGAACATGTCCGGCGGCTTTGGCTTAGGCGTTAAGGTTTAACGGTTGGAAAGGGAATGTCGGTTGCGGGTTTTGGGCTTGTTCGATAAGTACTTCCCGATACTTTAAGTCGCCTTACCCTTTTGCCCGCGGAAAGTATACCACAGCCCCGCCCCTTATCACAGAGGCCCACCCAGTCCCCCAGTCCCTATCTTTGGGACGGCAAAAGGGCAAACTGGCAAACCGGCCCCAATCGGTCCGGCCAATTGGCTCGGTCCGGCCTGGCTTGCGACTGTAAGTTAAAATTATATTCATTAGTTCTAAAATACAAATCTGGGCATATCCTTACTCTCAATAAAAAGGATAACAATTCCTAAATTTTGAGCATATTGCCCCAGGCAGGGTTAAGTTTATTTTTAAGTTAAGCGTTTTTGCCTTAAGCTTGGCTATAAGGGCCTAAATCGGACCTCGGGGCGGATTCGATAAAAAAAGCTTGAAATTATTCCGCCCATCGTGTAAGAAATCTACGGATAGATAACCGATTGGCGTTTGTCGATTCCAGTCGCTCCCAGCCAGAAAAATATAAACGGCGAATTAGGATTTTCCAACTCGGCACCACCAACCACGCCACCAAAGGAGGCAAATGTGGATTTGCGCTCGCTGAAATATACCCCTGACCACCTTTGGGTCAAGATCGACGACGACAGCAACGCCCTAATCGGTTTAACCGAGGAAGGCCTGGAAGATTACCTCGAGCTGCTCGGCATCCGTTTGCCCGGGGAAGGGGACGAGTACCAGAAGGACCAGCAATTTGGCCGGGTCACGGTGGCTAAAGGCGTTGGCTTCAAGCTCTTGGCCCCCTTTGCCGGCGAGATCCTGGCCGTCAACGAGGACATCATCGACGCCCCCGACGTCATTCTGGAGGACCCTTACGAGGAAGGCTGGCTCATCCGCATGAGCGTCAACTCCATGTCCGAATATGACGATCTGATGACCCGCGAGGAGTACGACCAGTACCTGGCCGACTCCGAGCCCGACGGCTCTGGCGGGGAGGATGACGACGACGAGGATGACGACGACTCCCTCTACTTCGAAGACTATGACGATGACGACGACGAGGATGACGACGACGATGACGATTATTATGACGATGACGACGACGACGATTACTAAAACCGCCCAAAGATAAGGCCGACCGGCCCTATCTGGCCCCAAAAACCCATCGCGAACCCAACGGATTGGCCCCTCAAGGCCTTTCCCGTTGGGTTTTTTTTGCCCCCGCCACTAGCCGCCCACAACTGGCCGGCCAGGGGTCGGCCAGGGGCCCCAAAAAAAAGTAGCCTAAGCGGAGGAAACTCCCGCCTAGGCTACCTTAGTTGGTCTCGGCCATTGGGCGCGTGGCCCAAGGGGGACCGAAAGGGGGCTTAGAAGTCGCTGCCGGCTGGGTAGCCAATCGATTGGACGGCCAGTATTATCCAGTCGTTGTCCGGCTTGAGTTCGTCCTTGAGGGCGGCCACCCCGGTTGTGGTGACCACGTTAGCCAGTTGGTTGGCGGCGCAGTAAAGGCCCACGTTCTGGTAGGCCGAGCCGACGTGAAAGCCGCCCACCGGCCCGTTGGCCGTGCTGGCGAAGAGGAGCGTCAGGGGGGCGCCCCTAAAATCCCCCGACCGGTCGCCGTTTAGGACCTTTATAAGTTTATTATTGGGAGCGTCGTAAAGATAGACGCCCGAGGCCAACACGGCGTAAACGGCCAGCTCGTTATTGCCGTGGGAAGTGGGGATGGTTCTCTTGCCGTCCGGGCGGTTAACCCCAAAGGCCGCCCAAAGGATGTCGCTGATCTGCTGGACCGACAGGGCCTCGGGCCGGACGTTCCTAAAGGATTTTCTTTTGGCCAGCGATTCCATTATGGGCAGGCCGCCCGTTTTGGTCGGTTCGGGCAGGTTAATGTCTTGGGCCCGAGCCTCACCCATGGGGGAGACCAAAGAAAACCCAAGGGCCAAACAAAGCGCTAAAACAAAAAGTAATGATCTTTTCATCTTTTCCTCCAACCATTATTTCAATAAAAATGGGAGAGCCTTAAACTCTTTGCCCCGGGATTAAATGTCTCGCTTCATCCCCACCGCTCCGGCCCGGCTTTCGCTGGGCCGGCGACTTGGGCTCACTTTGGGCTTTCCGGACGGGTCTGGGTTTGGCCTTGCGCCAACCCGTAGCCTAAGCCGTGCAGGGTTTGGATGATTTCCTTGGCGCCGGCCTTGGCGAATTTTTTTCTTATGTGCAGGATATGGCTGTCTATGGTCCGATCGCTCACGCTCACGCCCGGAAAGACCTGGGCCAGGATCTCTTCCCGGCTAAAGATTTTGCGGGGCCTTAGGCAAAGGGCCTTCAACAGTTTAAACTCGGTTTGGGTTAGCTCAACCTTGGCGCCGTCCCAGAAGGCCTCCACGCTTTCCAGATCCAGCGCCAGTTTCCCGCGCTCTATCCTCTGGCTACCGTCGCCCTCGCCATCCCCCGCACCGCTCCCGGGAGCGGTCCCGGCGCCGGCCCCTTGTACTTCCCCGGACGGGCCGGGTAGGTTGAGGTTACGGCGCAGAACGGCGGCCACCCGGGCCGTCAGCTCCCGGGGGCTGAAGGGTTTGGTGACGTAGTCGTCGCCGCCTATGGTCAGGCCCATAACCAGGTCCAGTTCCTCGTCCCTGGCCGACAGAAAGATAATCGGGATTTGGCTAAACTCCCTGACCGCCCGGCAAAGCCATAAACCGTCCTTACCTGGAAGGTTGATATCCACGATGGCCAAATCTAGCTTGGCTTCCTTGAATATCTTCAGGGCGGGCTCAGCCTCATAAGTCGTCCGGACGGTGTGCCCTGCGGCCGTCAGGGCGAACTCGACCACTTGCGAGATATGTGTGTCGTCGTCCACGACCAGGATGTTGGCCATGATTTAAGCCTTTCGCCGCGGCGCGCCCTTGGCCCGGGGCGCCGCCCAAATCCCAGCGAAAACGACCCAGTGTCTTGGCCCGCGACTGGGGCCCCGCCAAAGGTGAGGCCCTTGAGAGCCGCCGTCAGTTGGGTATGTCGCTAAGGGTCAGTATGGTTATCTCTGGCCAAGCCAAAAAACGGGCCTGGCTGCCGCTGGCCAGCCCGCCGGTCACGTAAAGGGTGAGCTCGGATATGGTATACAGGCCCACCGTATAGGGATAACCAAAAACGAACGAGGCCACGTTGGTTTGGGGGGCCCAGGGGGCTTGGACTTGGCCGCCGTGGGTGTGGCCGGCCAGAAAGAGCTTAATCCCCACCGCTGACGCGTCTTCCAGCCCCTCGGGCCGGTGCTTGACCACCACGGCCAGATCCCCATATCGGGGCGTTTGACCGCCCAGGCCCCCGAAATCCAGCGTCCCGCTTTGGCCGTGGTAAGTAAGGCTCTCCTGGCCCAGATCGTCAAAACCCAAAAGAGTTAAGGGTTTGTTGGGGACGTGGGCACCGGAGTTCCGAAGTACCTTAAGTCCCAAGCCCTCGAGGTTGGCGACCAGCGCGTCCACCGAGTCAACTTCCAGGTCATGGTTGCCCAACACGGCGTAGACCCCGCCCGGCACTTCCCTGAGGCTTAAGAGCGGGACTCGGTAGTCCAAGCCGAAGGCGGCCTTGCGTTCGACCAGATCGCCGGCCAGGATAACCAGATCCGGCCGTTGGGCCGCCGCCATGGCCATGGAGGCCGCGAGTTCGGTTATGTTTTGGCCCCGGCCGTAATGGAAATCCGAGAGTAGGGCGATCCGGTAGCCGTAGAGGGAGGGGTTAAGGTCCCGTATGGGCACGGTCACTTGGCGAATCTCCGGCGGCTGGAGCTGGCGGTAATAGCCGTAGGCGGCCAAGGCCAGCATGATGGCCAAGGCCACGATCCTTAAGTCCAGGAACCGGGAGAAGCCGCGGCTTTCCTTGAAAAGCTTTTGCAGGCCCTTGTTTTTTTGCCCCCGGATTAAATTGAAAAGGGCACCCAGCAGGGTGAAAACCAGGGCCACCGGTAGCCAAAGTAGGTGGACCAGTTCCCAGACGAAGGCCGGGCGATAGACGTAATTCCACAGAAAGGACGAGACCGGGGGAGGCGAATCCGAGTAGTATAGGCAATAAAAGCTGGGTATGGCCGCCAAATTAAACAGAATAAATAAGGCTAAAACAAAATACTTTTGCGGTTTTTCAAGTCTGCCGGCAAAAAAACGCCATGATATGATTTGTGCCAATAATAATATGACCGGCATCGTGGGGTTGGAGAGCATGTATAATTCTCGGTAGACGGATTGTAATTCGCTTTGGGCCAAACAACGTTTATTTTACAGAAAAATCGTAACGATTCCAAGATCTTCATTTAAAAAACTGCTCATGGTCGCTTTGGTGCCCCAGAAAGCCGCTCCCCTGGGCTTAACATGGCCAACTTTAAATGGCCGGTCGGCCATTGTGACTGTCGTCCGGCCGACCGACTACGTTTCTTTGTCCTTTAGGCCGTAAGGGCCACCGGGGGGCCACCGGGGGGCCTTACGGTCACAGGCCGACTGGGAACATGAAAGTGAATGAGGCCCCGCCGTCGGGGTATTCGGTCGGGTGGTTGACGGCGAAGATTTGTCCGTTGTAACGTTCAACGATTTTCTGGACGATCGAAAGGCCCAAACCCGTGCCCTGGGTTTTGGTGGTAAAAAAAGGATTGAAGACGTTGGCCAGGATCTCATCGGGGATGCCCGGGCCGGTGTCGGTGATTTGGCAACACACGTATTGGTTTTCGGCGTCTTTGCGCGAATAAAGTTTTAAGTATATGTTGCCGCCACCGTTTGGGGCCATGGCCTGGGAGGCGTTGTAAATGATGTTTAAAAATACGTGGAGCACTTGGCGATCGTCGGCCGATATTTTGGGGAGGTTTTCCTCGAATTCGGTGTAGACCTCGCATTTCATCCGGCTAAGTTCGTGCTTGAGCGAGGCCAGGGCTTCCTTGGCCAGATCTTCCAGGCTAAACTGGCGGATTAGGCCCATCTCGTCGCGGGAAAAATCCAAGACGTTGTTTAGGACCTTGTTGAGCCTCTCCACCTCCTCCAAAATCACGGTGGGATAACGCCTTAGGGGATCCCCGGGGGCCATTTTCTTTAGGAGCCTTTGGGTAAAACCTCCGATGGAGACCAAAGGATTTCTGATCTCGTGGGCCAGTTGCGACCCCATCTCGCCTTGGGCGGCCATTTTTTCGGCCTCGATCAGGCGCGAGCGGACCTGGCTCAAGGTGACGTTGGCTTTGTTGATGTCGTCGTAAAGTTGGGTGTTTTCGATGGCCAGCCCGGCTTGGTTGGCCAGCATGGTTAAATCCCGCAGGCTCTCCCCGGTCAGCCTTTCCCCGGATAGGGAACGGTCAACGGCGATGACGCCCACGTCACGGCCCTTGGCCAGCATGGGCACGGCGGCGTAAGCCCTGAGGCCAAAGTCGCCCAGTTCCAAATCGTCGTAAGTATCCAGGGCCCTAAAGCCCAACAGGGCTTTCTTTTCAACCATGGCCCGGGCCAGGATCCTGGTTGTGTCCACGGTAACCGGTATGGAGATGCGCAGGTTGGTCCCGGCCTCCATCATCTGGGCCGCTTCCTCGGCCACCGGGCGTCTGAGGACGTCGACCAGCTTTTGGAAATTCCGTTCGTCGGTTTGGTCGGCCGAAAAATAGGCCGAGCTTTCCAAGACATGGCCGCCCGGGGCGCTCTTCATCAAAAGAATCAGAACCTTGTCGAAGCATAGGCCTTGCCGCAAGGTCAAGGCCCTTATGATGATCCAGACTAGCTCGTCGTAACGGACCGTGGTCATCATGGCGCTGGATATGTCGTAGAGGTTGGATAGGTACCTGACCATGCCCTCGTTGGTGCTGGCCAGCTTTTCGACCTTCTTGAAGGTCAAGGCGTTTTCGACCACCCCGGAGATCATGCTGTTCATGGCCTTTAACAGATCCATGTCCTCGCGGTCGAAAAGGCGCGGGTTAGCGTTACCGCCACCCAAACTACCGCCCAGTTTATTGAAAAGCGAGATGTTGCCCTTGTGGGAGCCTTGAAACATCAAAGGTATGCTGATGACGGTATTGTTTTTCTCTTTTACCGTAAGCTCCTGGGCCTTGGGGTCGTCGGCCAGATAGCCCATGAAAAGGGTATCCCGCCGCAGCGTCTCGGCAATGGATATGGGCAGGATCTGGCCTTGATAGCGTATGAAATTGTAGGCCGGGGGGACGACGCCATATTGGGATGAGTAAAGAAGGGTGTCGTCGGTATCGAGAACGTTAAGCGAGCAGCCATCGGCGATGAACACGCCGGCGGCGATCTTGGGGATCATGTTCATGACCCGCTCGACCTCGATGGTCGCCGAGAGGGAGCGGCCCAGATCGCTCAGGACATTTAAAACGCTTATCCTCTTTCGAGTGTCGGTGGCCAGTTGGTTATTTTTTATGGCCAAGGCCAGCTGGTTGGTCACGGCGTCAATCACTTGGCCGGACTGGCCCCCGCTTAGATCCTTGGGGTCCTTGGAGAGGAGGACAATGGCCCCGTAGCAGGTCTTGTCGTCCAGGATGGGGACCACGGCCAGACAGTTCATAAAAGGGGACAAAAAATCTTGCCAAGGCTCAGGGAGCTTTTCCAGATCGGCCGCCTCGGCCAAGAGGGACTGGCGGTGGACTATGGCCCTCTCCAAGAAAGTCCCGGCGTAGGAAATCGGTTCGACCGGCAGGTTAGGTTCCTCGTGAAACCTATGCGCGGAAAGTTCTTTGCGGTCCTTGGCTATCAAAAACAATAGCGTGGCGTCCAGGCCCAGTTGCCACGTCAGGAGGCTGACGAAGTTTCCGACCTTGGCGTCGAATTGTATGTTTGAGTTAGCTAACCTGATAAGCTTGGCCAGAAAAGCCGCGACGTCGCCGGTCAGGCCATCGGTAGAGGGCATGGGTTATCCCTCTTTGATTTTGACGGCAGCGGCTAAGGCCTGGATGTAAATTTCTTCGTAAGCGGAAGCGGCCCTGTCCCAGGAATAGTCCTCTTTCATGGCCCTGATCATCAAGGCCCGCCAAGCCGCCGTGTCGTCGAAATCGGAGATGGCCTTGGAGAGAGCTTCCAGCATGGCCTCCGGGGTGTAGTCGTTAAATTTGTAGCCTGTGCCGGCCCCGCGCTTGGTCAGTTCGTCGATGACCGTGTCGTCAAGGCCCCCGGTAGCCCTGACCACCGGAATGGTCCCGTATTTAAGGGCGTAGAGCTGCTCCAGCCCGCAGGGCTCAAAACGAGACGGGGCCAGCAGTATGTCCGCCCCGGCCATGATTTGGTGGATCAGGGGCGGATCGTGGCTCAGCTTCAGGCCCACTTTGCCCGGGTTGGCCTGGGCCGTTTCCCGCAAAAAGGAAATGAAGTGATCCTCGCCCGTGCCCATGAAGATAAGCTTAAACGGCAGTTTCAACAGACCGGGCATGGCCTTGGCTATAAGATCGAAGCCCTTTCTCGGCAGCAGCCGGCTGACTATGGCCGCTATGGGCTGGGCGTCGCCGTCCAGGCCAAAGAGGCGTATCAGTGAGGCCCGGCAGGCGGCCTTGCCGCTTAGGTCGTTTTGGTCGTAATTGGCCGGGACGGTCGGGTCGCACTTGGGGTTCCAAAGGCCGTAGTCCACGCCGTGTAAGACGCTCCTAAGATCCTTTCGCCTTTCTTTCAAAACCCCTTCCAGACCCTGGCCTTCGGGGCCCAGGGTTTCCCGGGCGTAGCGGTGGCTGACGGTGGTAATCAGGTGCGCCCCCAACAGGCCGGCCTTGGTCAGGTTCAGGTTTCCGTGAAACTCCAAGCCCTGGTAAGTGAAGTGGCTCCAGTCCAGCCCGGTCATGGCGAAATCGTAATAGGGGAAGGTGCCCTGGTTGGCCAGGTTGTGGTAGGTGAAGACGGTGCCTATGGAGGCCAGTTCCGGCGTTTCCTTGGCCTTGACCTTGAAGAGCATGGGGACCAGCCCGGTGGGCCAGTCGTGGGTATGGACGATGACGTATTCGGTCGGCGCCGAGAGTTTGGCTATGGCCGAGAAGGCGGCCTTGGAGAAGAAAATGAAGCGTTCGGCGTTGTCGTCGTAGTCGCCGAACTCGTTGCCGTAGATGCCCGGGCGATCGAAGAAATCCATGCAGTCGACCAAGATTATGGAGTGGGCGCCCGGTAGGTCGTATTGGAAAAAGGTGGCCGTCCTGCGGCTGATGGAGAGGTCGATTTCCGTCGTCAGATCTTCCAAGGGGCTGAGGGGCATTTCTTCGGAGACACGGTATTTGGGTACCATAACCGTAACCCGATGCCCTTTGGCCGCCAAGGCTTTGGGTATGTGGTAGGAAACATCGCCAAGGCCGCCGACCCTGGAACAGGGCGAGGCTTCTGGGGTGACGAAAAAAATCCTCATAGTCCACTCCAAAAAAAATATCCGACCGCGTCCCTCTCCGGCCGCGACCCTAACCGCCCGCGTTCCTCTCCGCCCGCGTCCCACTCCGGCCGCGGCCTTAACCGCCCGGGTCCCAACCCGGCGGCGGCCCTAGCCGCCCGGCTCGCAATCCCCTCGCGTCCCAATCCAGCCTCGCCAAATCGGCCGACCAAGTGGCGCCAACATCTTCGATGAGACCCTCGACGAAATTGCCGTTGGCCGAGCCGGCCCGCAATTTGGGCCGGTCGGCCTTGGACCCGCTCCGAAACCTAACCCCGTTCCGTTACTTGGACCAAAGCTGGACGCCAGAAAAGGCGCGCCCGTTATCTCTACACAATAGCCCTAAAAAACTAATTTTTCTAAGGAAATCAAAAGTAATTAGAGTAATACTTGAGTTTTAAAACTATAGGTATTCTAAAATAAAAATCTTGGTAAAAAATAACGAGGAAAGATATGCGAATCTGACAAACAAGGGGGTATTGTTCGTAGCGAGTGTCCCAAGCCGAAATCCCGATTCCGGGATTTCGGCCCGGGGTTAATTTCGTATCCATCGTTAACTAACGTTAACAAACATTAACGAATATTAATGAACATTGTGAATATCAACCAGAATTAACCTTCGTAACCGTTTTCTTCGTGAATGTAATTTACTATGGTCTCTAAAGTCTGGTCGATGGTGGTATTGTCCACTTGGCAAGTGGCCACGGACTCGTGGCCCCCGCCACCGAAATGCAGGGCGATGGATCCCAGGTTGGCCTGACTGTCACGGTTGATGATGCTGTTGCCCATGGCCAGGGCCACGTTGTTGGCCTCGCGGCCCCAGGTGACGTGGATGCTGACCTTGCAGTCCGGGTAGAGGGTGTATGGCAGAAAGCGGTTGCCCGGGTAGATGATGGGCTGTTCCCTAAGATCGATTATCAAGACTTGTCCCATCAAACGGGAACAACTCTTTAGCATGTTGATGTAATAATTGGCTTGGTTAAAGTATAGATCACTTCTTTCTTTAACGTCGGGATCCAGGAGAATTTCATCGGCGGTCTTCGACCGACACATCTCCATCATGGTTTCCATGAGATTATAGTTTGATATCCTAAAGTTGCGAAAACGTCCCAAACCGGTACGGGGATCCATCAAAAAGCCAATCAGGATCCAACCGGTGGGATACTCTATCTCGTTAATGGTCAGGTTGGCGCTATCGACTTTGTCGACCGCCTCCATCATGGGGTCCCAATGCGGGGAATAGCGGGAGGGGCCGCCCAGAAAGTCGTAAATGACCCGGGCGCAGGAAGGGGCCACCCTCGACATGCCCCTATAGGATATGGAGCCCAGGCGCTCGCCTTCGCTGGTATGGTGATCGAACCACATGCCCACCCCGTTGGCGTAGGGCACGTTGGCCAGGATGTCGTTGGGGCCCACCGGCACCAGCCCGTCCTGGATGTCCTTGGGGTGGACGAACTGATAACTGTCAATCAAACCCGCTTCCTTAAGGAGAGCGCCGCATGCCAAGCCGTCAAAATCGGATCTCGTAACCAAACGCATGTTTATTAGCCTCGGATTGTGCTTAAAAAAACCTCATTGGCGCCATGTTGGGGTAACGTCCCGGCCGGCCTTGCGTAGGCCCGAGCCTAAGCGGCCCCAGGTAGCGAAAGATTTTGAAACGAATTACCTTTTGTAAATTTGCCAGTGATTTCAGAGTGTTTCGGTCGGCGCGATCGGTCGCTGCCGTATTCTTTCGTAATCCATTGTACAACACGAAATTTGTAATGTCCAGCGGCCCTTTTGCCAGGGTAGTTAAATCTAAGGTGGAGAGTGTGAAACAAATAAACATTTATATAATATAAATACGTCTAATTATTATCCTCTTACTTTTTATAACCTAGCAATATTAATTTAAATAGTCAATTCATGACTATGATAATACTTAAAAAAACAGGCAAAGTTAATTTATCCGGAAGGTAATTTTTAAAATCCGTATAATAAAATAAAATCCCGTCAAAAGAAAATACAGCCAGCCCAATTCCCCTCCCCAGCCGACCCCCTTCGCTACCGGCCGCCTTCGCCGCCGACCGCTTTCGCTACCGGCCGCTTTCGCCGCCGGCAGCTTTCGCCGCCGACCCCCTCCGCCGCCGACCGCTTTCGCGCCGCCGGTCTAATGGGCCCGGAGGCCTTACGGCTGCGACTTGGGGTGGGTTCTGGGGCCTTATTCGGATGGGGTCGGAACGGGAGGGCCGGAAGTGCCGGTGTCGGGGGTGGCGGCCCGGCGCAGGGTCTCATCCAAGAGGATCTGTTCCAAAGTCTCCTGGGAAGGTCTCTGGGGCGCCTGCGGGGTGGCGGGGCTGAGAACTTGGGGCGGGGC
>JAIRNQ010000357.1 GCA_031257955.1 Deltaproteobacteria bacterium
TACCGATGCCACAATTTTTCAACCGGATGAACCCAAGCCTCAGGCCGACGACACCGCTTACCAGGACGAGACGCCCAAGCCCAGTACCGACGCCACGCTTTTCCAACCGGACGAACCCAAGCCCACTACCGACGCCACAATTTTTCAACCGGATGAACCCAAGCCTCAGGCCGACGACACCGCTTACCAGGACGAGGCGCCCAAGCCCAGTACCGACGCCACGCTTTTCCCACCGGACGAACCCAAGCCCCAGGCCGACGACACCGCTTATCAGGAGGAGGCGCCCAAGCCCCAGGACGACGACACCGCTTATCAGGAGGAGGCGCCCACGCCCCAGGCCGACGACACCGCTTATCAGGAGGAAGCGCCCAAGCCTCAGGCCGACGACACCGCTTACCAGGAGGAGGCACCCAAGCCCCAGGCCGATTCAACCGTTTACCAGACTGAGGAATTACCGACTGGGGCTAAGCTCAGCGATGACGCCATAAAGCCGCCTTCGGATGATTCCGTGGACGGGGACAAACTCACTGATGACGCCATAAAGTCGCCTTCGGATGGGTCCGGGGACAAGGTTAAGCCCAGCGATCACGCAAAGCCCAAGGGGGGCGTTGAATTCTTTCCTTATCCGGTTGCCGAGAAAGACGGTAGGGCTAAAGTACTCGAAACGCCCCAGCAACGGGTAGAGAAACCGGTTCCGGTTGTTGACAAAACCAAGCCTAGTAACAGGGCGCGTATTTGGTGCCTTAATTTTAAAGGCATGCCGATCTGGGCATGGGCGCAATTTTGTTTCTGGGTAACGTTTTTTACCACGGGTTTTCTTTTCGCGCTCAAATGGATAGGTTCTTCAGGTTATATTCCCAGCCATTGGACATTTCCGGTAGCGGGTACCGTCTACTTAATTTGGTTTACTTTGATATTAAAGGGAAGCTTAAGTCTCATAGGTTTGCGTACTAAAGCATTTGAAGTTTTCTTCAATACCTTTATAAACATGCTTTTTCCTTTTGCGGTATTGACGATCTGGAAAGACTTAATCCCTACGGAAGAGATAACCATACCGGTTAAGTTTGCCATTTGCCTTTACGGTGCCATTTTTTTCGAGATTGGCCTGACCCGCCTCAAACGATTGCGATACCCGGGACACGATAACGGCATCCTCTCCGTTGTCATTGTGGATTTTACTAGTGGTACGCCATCCACAGTCTTTTTTCTCTCTGCGCTGCGTTTATGCTTTGTTCCTTTTCTTTACTGGTCCCTTAAATGGTGTTGGGGCTTCGAGATACCAGAATCCAAACGGATTATTGAGGTAATATACTACTTCCTTTGGGCTTCCGAAACGGTTCGGATAGCTCTAAAATGCTGGGCGTTTGCTTACGAAGGTTTCGATCCGAATAATCAACCCTTTGGCCAAGTATTCGTCAGGTTCCTTTATGTCCAGTATATTTTGGCGTTCGCGCCAGCGTTAGGCATAGTCATTATGTGGGTATATAATTATTCCCCACAGACTTGGACTTATATTTTGTTCTCGGTATATGGGTTCATATGGCTTCTCATTTTTAGTGTAGGGATCGTGGCTTTGGTACGACATGATTCTTAAACGCTTGAACCTATACATCACCGATAAGTTGGGGCAAATATAGTAGCCGATAAAGTCGGCAAAGGGTTTGGCCAGGCCGAGGGCCAAGCCTTCAAGGAAGGGGCATGGGACCCTGGCTGCCTGGATTGGCCAAGGCCAGCCAAATCGGTCCCACGTCGCCGTAGAGGCGGTTTTGGCCTTTCCGGTATGTGATATAGCCGGACAATCAATAAAACGCGCTGGCGGGCCTTCTAGGCCCGTTTATGGGGCCTCTGGGAAGGGGATCGAAGTCGGATGGCGACAAGGGGTTTGGTGGTGGCCTTGAGCCGGGTTTCGGCCAGGCCGAGGGCCAAGCTTTCAGGGAAGAGGGATGGGACCCTGGTCACCTGGATTGGCCAAGGCCAGCCAAATCGGTCCCACGTCGCCGTAGAGGCGGTTTTGGCCTTTCCGGTATGGGATATAGCCGGACAATCAATAAAACGCGCTGGCGGGCCTTCTTGGCCCGTTTATGGGGCACCTTAGGAAAGGGATCGAAGTCGGATGACCACAAGGGGTTTGGTGGTGGCCGTGGGCCGGGTTTTGATCGGCGGCCCAGCCAAACGCGAGTATAATGGGAGTGTTATCAAACTCCTAATTTTGGGGTCGCTGGGGTACCGTTTCCGGTGACCAGCCGATTATTTAGGCCACGTAAATTTTGCGTTGGGTAGAAGGGGAAAAGCAATGGATTTTCCGGCGACCACGCGTTATGTCATGAACTGCGCGGTTAGTGAAGCCACCTCGATATCGGGTGGCGACGTTTTTCCCGAGCATATCTTGCTTGGCGTTTTGGAGTTCGCCGGGTTATCTGCCGATGATTTTGCCATTTTTAGGGACAAAATGGAGGAGGCTGAAGCGGACTTCAAACGTGTCAATGAAATGTTATCGAAATTAAAAATACAACCGTCCGTAGCCGCGGACAAACTTAGGCGCATTTTGCGTTCGGCGCCACCGTCCGGCGATAGCTATAACCTCATCAGAAAACTCTACAAGCTAGCGGGCATCATCAGCAGAATGAGCGATCGCGACCATACACTCGCATGCGATCTTTTATCCGCCATGGTGACGGTTCCCTCGCCGGTCATTAGGGCCGTATTACGGTTGCCCTTGGAAGAGGAGGGCGAAAAAAAAGGAAAAGCTCCCCTGGCCAAATTACGATTTCCCTTGGAAGAGGAGGGCGAAAAAAAAGGAAAAGCTCCCCGGTCCAAACCGACGGAAGACGGGAAGAGCATGGTCTTCCTGGCCGCGCTGACTAGGCGAGTGCGGGACACCCGCAACGCCCTCTTGGAAAAAGTCTTCGGGCAAGACCAAGCCGTCCACGCTTTCGTTGAGGGCATGTTTTCCGCGGAGGTTCTGGCCCAGGCCGATGAAGATCGCCTCCGTCCAAGGGCCATCTTCGTCTTCGTCGGCCCTCCAGGGGTAGGAAAGACCTTTCTGGCCGAGCAAGCGGCGGCGGCGCTTGGAGTTCCCTTCAAGCGCTTTGACATGTCCGGTTATTCCGACCACCAAGCCCACATCCAGCTAATCGGTTTTCCAGCCAGCTTTAAGGACTCCAAGCCCGGAACGCTCACCGGGTTCGTAAAGGGCAACCCCCGAAGCGTATTGCTCTTTGACGAGATAGAGAAGGCCAGCAACAATTCCCTACAGCTTTTTTTGCAGGTTCTGGACGCGGGGCGCCTTCACGACGATTATCTGGACAAGGACGTTTCTTTCAAGGACACGATCATCGTCTTTACCACCAACGCCGGCCGCTCCCTATACGAAGGTTCGCGGGTACACGGTTTGGGCGGGCTGGCCCGTCAGACCATTCTGGAGGCGCTGGAAAAAGACTCCCGCCCTGACACCGGTCAGCCTTACTTCCCGGCGGCAATTCTTTCCCGCCTGGCCACCGGCTACCTGATAGTCTTTAACCACCTTGACGCCCGGGATTTGGTTAACGTTTGCTCCAGGGAGCTGGCCAGGTGCGGCACCCTATTGGAAAAACAATACGGCTTGGCCGCCGAGTTTGGTGAGCTGCTGCCGGCAACTCTTTTGTTTGCCGAGGGTGGCCAGGCCGACGCCAGAACCATTAGGGCCAGGAGTGAGCTTTTCTTCAAAAATGAATTGTTCAAGCTTTGCCAGCTTTGGGGAGACAACATCGAGACTTCGCTGGCCAAGCTAAAAAAAATCAGCTTCGCCGTCGACACGGTTGGTTTGCCGGAACCGGTGGGGGATTTGTTTTATAGTCCCAACAAAATTCGCTTGCTGGTGTTTGGCGACGTTATGTTCGCCGCCCGGCTGCAGGAATCCGCGCCGGACATGACCGTTTTGGCCGCCCTGGATCAGGAGGACGCCTTCGCCTTGCTAGGGAAAAACGACGTCGGTTTCACCTTGCTTAAGCTCTTTGGCGATAAGATGGGCAGCTTTGATCCCAAAGCTACCCGGTTGTTTCTGGAAGGGTCAAGGAGGGGCGACGAGACGATGGTGGCTTTCGACAACGTTCCTATGGCAGCCAAATCGCTTAACGAAAGCCGGGCTTTTTTTAAAGAACTGCGTGAACGTATGCCAGAATTACCGGTCTACTTGCTCGAAACGGATGGCGCTACCATTGACGCTGAACTGGTTAACGCTTTCACTATTGCTGGGGCTAGGGGCAAACTGGTCGCCTCGAGCCAAAACCTTCCCGCATTTATCGAGGAGATGGCCCAAGTGGCTGGAAGGCTGCACTTGCAAAACGCCGCGGCTACTTTGGCCGCCGAGCGAAAAACCCTAGCCTTCGAGACCGCCCCCATGCCTTTACCGGACAAGTCCGGCGTGACCATCCGGCTTCGGGAACTGGACATCAAACGGGCCCCCAACGCCGCCGATTCAGACGTTATTTTGGGCGCTGCCCAAAAGCCCACCACTAGGTTCGACGATGTCATAGGCGCCGGAAGCGCCAAGGAAGAGTTGGGTTTTTTTGTCCAGTATTTGAAAGACCCCAAGGACTTTGCCGCCAGGGGGCTCAAGCCTCCCAAAGGCGTGCTTCTGTACGGACCTCCGGGCACGGGGAAAACGCTTCTGGCCAAAGCCATGGCCGGCGAAAGCGACGTGGCCTTCATTCCAGCCGCGGCCAGTTCCTTTGTCACCAAGTGGCAAGGGAGTGGCCCAGAGTCTATACGTGAACTCTTTGAACGGGCACGCCGTTACGCCCCGTCGGTGGTGTTTATCGATGAGATCGATGCCATAGGCCGGGCCAGAGGCGGCTTAATCTCTGGGCATGCCGAAGAAATGGCCTTGAACGCCTTACTCACCGAGATGGACGGTTTTTCGGTCGATTCCAAGCGGCCGGTTTTCGTGCTGGCCGCCACCAATTTTGCCGTTGAGGAAGGCGGAGGGGGGATGGGCCACATTGACCCGGCCTTGGTTCGCCGCTTCGACCGAAAAATTTTGGTCGACCTTCCGGCCAAAGAGGATAGGCACCGTTATCTGGAGTACGCCCTCGGGAAACGCCCTAACCATGACGTAAGCGGTAAAATGGTTGAGCGCCTGGCCGAACGATCCGGTGGGCTTTCCTTGGCCAACCTGGAATCGGTGATTGAACTGGCGTTTAGAAACTCCCTAAAACGTAATATCACCTTAAACGATGAAACCTTTGAAGAGGCCTTCGAGGTTTCCCTTCACGGTGAAGAGAAAAATTGGGGCCGCGAGTATCTGGAACGGGTGGCCCGCCACGAATCTGGGCACGCCTTTCTCTGCCACCTAAACGGCCAAACGCCAAGTTATCTCACCATAGTCTCCAGGGGAAAACACGGCGGATATATGGAACACGCCCACGACGAAAATTCGCCACTGTTAACCAAGGAAGCCCTGTTGGCCCGGGTGCGAGTTTCCTTGGGCGGTCGGGCGGCCGAGATAGTTTACTACGGAAATGAGGACGGAATTTCCACCGGGGCGGCGGGTGATTTTGATTCGGCCACCCGATTGGTTAAGGCCATGATTTCCAAATACGGTATGGACGATGGGTTTGGGCTAGCTTTTCTGTCGCCCGAAGAAGCCGACAACGGGCCGGCGGCTAACGATTTGCGGCGGGAAGTAAACGAAATACTCCGAAGGCAGATGGAATTGGCCATCGACTTAATCCGTGGCGGCAAAGACAAGATCGATAAACTGGTGGAGGCGCTACTGGAGAAAAATAAACTGACCACGGAAGAGATGGAAGCCATACTGGGCGCCTGATTTGGTTAATTCGTTTTGCCCATCTAGCGATAGCCAATGCCTGTTTTCAGTTTGCGATTGTAACCTCTGGCCTGACCGACGGGGAATCGCCGAAAAGCCCCATGGGATACTTTTATCCGCGCTCTCCCTTTGGCCTGACCCCGTGGCGAATTCCGCAAGGAACACCATGATACCCTCGCTATAGTTTGCCACATCTTTCGACCCTTTCAACTCACGCGTATATTTACTTCTAATCGTATAACAGCCGTGATAACTGAATAAAGTTCAATTACTTCGGCAAAGATATTTTTCATATTCCCTTACTGGCTTGGCCGAGAGCGATAGCGTAACCATGACAATCAATAGTCATAAGTACTTTATTGAGGTAGTCTCTTTTCGTAGCTATCTGATATGTTAGCTTTGTTTGGGCGGTATACTTTTCGTTAAATAATCTATGCCATTGTGGATTAGCCACTTTCAACAATATCAAAAGCCGTTGTGAGTTCATGGAAATGCCTACGGTTTGCGGATTAATGAGATGGATGCCTGAAGTATTATTTTGCGAAAGTTGTGGGGTCGCTGAAAATGCCGATGGTATGTGAATTTGTGAATGGGCGGTCTGGATAGTGGTTTTAATCGGTCGGCAGTTGTGGGGTCACTGAAAGGGCCGATGGTTTTTGAATTAGTGAAGGGGCGGTCTGGATAAGGGTTTTAATCGGTCGGCAGTTGTGGAGTCACTGAAAAGGGCGATGGTTTATGAATTAGTGAAGGGGTGTTCTGGATAAGGTTTTTGATCGGGCGGTAGTTGTGGGGTCGCTGAAAGGGCGATGGTTTGGGCGGTAGGGACGGGGAGGCAGAGGAAGGTTACTTGAGGTCAGGGTGGGCGGTGGCCCAGGCGGCGAGTTTTTCGCGGTTGATTTTGGCGTTGTGGCGAACGTCGACTGGGAAGTTGCGGTAGCGGAGGAAGGAAGTGATGGCCATGGTTCGGGGGTTGATGCGGCCAAGGGCTTTGAGTTCTTCGATGAGTTCGGCCCAGGCTTTGGTAGAGAGGTGTTTGGTGGCCGGTTCGATAATCATGACCGGCTTGGCGTGGCCGGCCGGGCCGACGCCGACCAGGGCGCTACGGCGGACCTTGGGGTGGTTGTTGAAGATGGCCTCGCAGGAGACGGTAAAGAAAACGCTTTTGTCGGAGACCACCCGCTGGCTTTTGCGGCCGCAGAACCACATCCGGTCCTGGGCGTCATGCCAACCCAGATCACCCATCCGGCGCCAGATCTGCCCGTCCGGTCCTTGGGTCAGACTCAGGGCGGACTCTTTCGGGCGCTCGAAGTAACTTTGGGCCACCACCGGGCCGGTGGCCACGAATTCGCCCACCTCACCCATGGGCAGGATTTGGGTCTCGGAAAAGGAGGCCAGGGGCCCGTCGCTTATGGGGATCACGGCCATCTTGTGACCGGAGACCGGACGACCGACGCACATGCCGAAGCCTTGCTCGGTCATGCCCCGGACCTCGGCGATCTCGGAAGCCTCAATGGAGGTGAGGGGCATGGCCTCCGTGGCCCCGTAAGGGGTGAAGAGCAAACCGTCCGGCCCCATGGTTTTGGCGAAGTCTAAGGCCACCTGGGGTTTTATGGGCGCCCCGGCGGAGATGACCCGCTTTAGTGAGTTGAAGGTGAGCTTATTTTCCGTGGCGTAGGCCGAGAGGCGTCCGAGGAGGGCTGGGGAGGCAAATATGCTGGTACACTTTTCCTCTTTTAAGGCATTGAGTATCTTTCTGGGATCGGTTTTACCAGGCTTGGTCGGATTCATGTTGGGGATGACCGCCGTCAGGCCCAATGCGGTAGAAAATAGCGAAAAGAGGGGAAAGGTGGCTAGATCGATGCCGCCTTCGTCCATTCCGAAGGTCTCCTTGATGAGGGACACCTGGGCCCTAAACATGGAGTGGGTGTAGACGGTGCCCTTGGCCAAACCCGTGGCCCCGGAGGTGAAGAGGATGCCGGCCGGATCGTGGGCTTTGGTCGGGACTGGGGCGAATGGCTGGACGGGCGCGGAGTTGGAAGGGGTTTCGGGGGACGCGGAAAGGATCTGCCCGTAGCTCTGGCCGCCCCAAAAAAGGCGCGTGCCCAAGGTTACCCGGTGCTTGATTCCGGTAAAGTACCTAGGCATGACCAGGCTGGCCAAGTGGGCAATCTTAACCCCGATCATCCCTTTGGGTTTGCTTTCGGAGAGACAAACGAACATCCGCTTAAGGCCCATGCCCGGATCGACCATCACCGGGATCAGACCGGCCTTGAACAGACCGAAGATGACCACGAAAAAGTCCGAGCCGGGCGGTACCATGACCACGACCCGATCGCCTACCCGCAGCGGGCCCTGGGCCAGGGCCTGGCCCAACAGGGAAGAATCGCGGTCCAGTCCAGAGTAGGTGAGGGTGTGCCGGCCCAGGGAGTCGGGTCCCCGGCGGTTGATTACGGCCACCCGGTCGGGGTGATCGGCCGCCGCCTCGGTTAGGAGGGAGGCGACGTTGAAGATCTCGCTTTGGCTGGCCGGGTTGTCCATGGTTTCCTTCGTGGGCCGGGCCAAAGGTCGGCCCAGGCGGCTGGTCTGGTAGGGTTGGGCCGGTTAAGCGGCCGTCAACGGGCGCGAAATTTAGGGGCGCTCCAACTGGGCGCCGGCCAAAAGGGACGGAAAAAATCGGCCGCCCTCGAGGAGGCCCGACACGGAACGCAATATGGCTTCGGGTTCGTCCTCAAGCAGGCAGTGACCGGCCAAGGGCAGGGCCAGCACGTCGGCCAGGGGGCGATCGCGGGTAAAGTCGTCCAAAAAACCGTTGGAAAAGACGAAGTCCTTTAGGCCCCAAGCGTAAAGCGTGGGTTTGTTGGAAAGGCGGGAGAAGTTCTCGTAGACCTCGGCCAGCTTGGCGTGGGAAGGATGGGTATTCCGCAAGGGGATGTCGAAGACGAAGCCGGAGAGGGCCCTTCGGTGGGCGGCCTTACGGTAAGGGGCCAAGTAACCGTCCCTGACCGCCGGCGACATGGGCCTCTGGGTCCCGTAGCGGATCACTCCGTGGACGAAGAGATTGAGATCGGTCGCGAAGAAACGGCCCAAAAATAGCGAGCGCTTAAAGAGGGCCAGTTTCCAGGGTAGATTGTACCCCTTGGGAATTTTCAGACCAGTGTTCATGATGGTTAGCGTGGCCACCCGATCGGGGTTGGCCCCGGCCCAGCCCAGGCCGACCGGTCCGCCCCAGTCGTGAACGATCAGGTGGATGGGTTCGGTAAGGCTTAGGCTATCGATCCAAAGGCCGAAATCCGCGATCCTCTCGGCCAGCGTATAGCCGTAGTCCGGGCCTGGCCGGGACGAGAGGCCCATGCCCATTTGATCCAGGGCCAGGCGGCGGTAGCCGGTGAGGTTTTTTATCAGCTCCCGGTACATAAAAGACCAGGTAGGGTTTCCGTGGAGCATGACCACCGGGGGCCCCTGGCCAACGTCGGCATAGTGGAGGGCCCGGCTTGAGCCAAGCTCGATATAGTTTGGTTCGAAGGGATACTCTTCGCGCCAAGGGCCCGGGGGCACCGCCGGGAGGCGTAAACTCATCAATGACTCTCCTCGTCGAAAACGACTGGGACGTAATCGAAGGCCTCCACGTCAACCAAACCTTCGGCGGTAAGTTTCAGGCTGGGAATGACCGGCAGACTCATGAAGGCTAAAGTCATGAAGGGATCGAAAAGCTCGCTAAAGCCGAGCTCGGCACCTTTCATTCGCAGATTGTCCAGGGAAGCGGCGATCTCGGCCACGCTTCGGTCGCTCATGAGACCGCCCAGGGGCAAGGCCAGCGAGGCCAGGATCTGCCCGTTTAAGGCCAAGGCCAAGCCGCCGCCCAGGCGCTCCAGCTCGCGGGCGCAGACGATGATGTCCCCATCGTTAATCCCGGCGGCCACCAAGTTGTGGGAGTCGTGGCTGACGGTTGAGGCCAGAGCCCCGCGCCGCAGTCCCAGGCCCCAGATGAAGCCCTTGGCCGGCGGTATGATCCGGTCTCGGTAACGGTACCAGACTACCAGCTTGGCCAGATCCTTTTCCGGATCGGCCGCATAATTGCCCTTAACGGCCGGCACTTCCAAGACCAGGTTTTCGGTGACTATCTGGCCCGGTACCACGCCAATGACCCGGATCTTCGAGCCGGTGGCCCTAATGGCCAGATCGGCCTCGGCTAGGTAGGGAAGCTTAACCGAGTTTCTGAGCGCTGAGTCGTCTACCGCCGGTTCCGAGAAGATCGAGTGGCCGTTTTCGGCCACAAGTTGTCCGGCCTTCCAGACTTTGGTTGGCTTAAAGTCGTAAAGATCGGGGTAAAGGGCCATGTCGGCGATTTTTCCCGGGGTGAGGGCCCCCAGATCGGCCAGGCCGTAATGCTCGGCGGCGTTGATGGTGGCCATGTTCAGGATGGTTTCCTTGGAAACGTCCGAGGCCCTAAGGGCCAGGGCCACCAGGTAGTTGATGGAACCGCCCATGTTTAGCTCCTGGGCGTGGCGATCGTCGGTGGCCAGTTGGCAGAAGCGCGAGTTCATGGGGGTCACGGCAGGGAGAAGGTCCAGGAGGTTTTTGGCCGCCGTCCCTTGCCTGAGAAGGACGTTTTGGCCCAGCGAGAGCCGCTCGGCCGCTTGCTCGGGCAGGATGCATTCATGGTCGGTGGTAATGCCGGCCCCTATGTAGGCGGCCAGGGCCGGCCCGGTCAGATCCGGGGCGTGCCCGTCGACCAAGGGAGCATGGTTCAGTTTGGCCAGAACCTCGAGGTTACCAAATAAAACGCCCGGAAAGTTCATCATTTCGGCCAAGCCCAGCACCCGGGGTTCCCTGAGTAGCCGATTAATTTCGTAGGTGGCGATGGAACCGGCCCCGCTTTCCAAAGATGTTGCCGGAACGCAAGAGGGGACCATTACAAAAACGTTGATGGGCAGGTTTTCCGTGGCCCGGAGAAACCATTTCACGCCGTCCAGGCCAGAAACGTTGGCTATTTCGTGGGGATCGGCCACCACCGTGGTCGTCCCGTAGGCCGAGACGCATTTGGCGAATTCCAAGGGGCTGGCCATGGAGCTTTCGATATGGACGTGGCTGTCGATAAAGCCCGGCAAGAGGTAGGCGCCGTCGGCTTCGATTTCGATGGCACCCTCGTAAGATCCCAGACCGGCCACGCGACCGTTAGAAACGGCTAGATCGCCCAGGTGGAACTCCCCAACGTAGGGGTTATAAACCTTGGCCCCCTTGATTACCAGATCGGCCGGTTGTTTGCCCAAGGCCACGGCGATTAAGTCAGCCCTCTCCTCCGGGTACCGGGCCAGGACCCAGCCGGGGCGCAAAGCCTCCCTGGGTTTGCCGCTTGGGGTCACGGTCGGCGCCGCCGAGACCGCCTTGCCTCGGTTGGCCATTTTGCCTTTTTTTTTCGCTCTCAATATCGCACCTTTTGGAACGCGCCATTGGGGCGCTGGGCCACGGCAGGGGCCCCGCCGGGGAGGTTAGGCCGCGTTTGGGTTATCAATCGTCGTCGGTCTTCAGGACGGCTATAAAAGCGCTTTGGGGGACCTCGATCTTCCCGACCATTTTCATGCGTTTTTTGCCTTTCTTTTGCTTTTCGAGAAGTTTGCGCTTTCTGGTGATGTCACCGCCGTAGCACTTGGCGGTCACGTCCTTGCGGAAGGCGCTGATGGTCGATCGGGCGATTATTTCGCCCCCGATGGCCCCCTGGATGGCAATCTTAAACTGCTGGCGGGGGAGTTCTTCCTTAAGGCGGTCGCACATGTTCAAGGCGCGGGCCCGGGCCCTTTCCTTATGGACGATGACCGACAGGGCGTCGACCTTTTCGCCGTTTAGGAGTATGTCCACCTTAACCAGTTTATTGGGTCGGTAATCCAAAAGATCGTAATCGAAACTGCCGTAACCCTGGGTGACCGTTTTGAGTTTGTCGTAAAAATCGTAGACGATCTCGGCCAGGGGTATCTCGAAGGTGATCTCCACCCGGCCGGTTGTGGGGTAATGCATGTTCGAGTTGACTCCCCGGCGTTCCAAGCCCAGCTTCATGATCGAGCCAATGTAGCGATCCGGGGCCAGAATTGAGGCTTTTATGTATGGCTCGAGGGATTCCTCGATGAAGGCCGGATCCGGGTAATCCTGGGGATTGTCGATCTCGATCTCCTCGCCGTTTTTAAGTTTGAAGCGGTAGCGGACCGAGGGTGAGGTCATGATTATGGACTGGTCGAACTCCCTCTCCAACCTCTCTTGGACGATGTCCAAGTGCAATAGTCCCAGAAAACCGCAGCGAAAGCCCAATCCCAAGGCGGCGCTGCTATCCCTTTGGTAGATGAGGGCGGCGTCGTTAAGTTTATACTTTTCCAAGGCTTCGGTCAAAGACTCATATTCGTCCGAAGAGACCGGGTAGATGGAAGAAAAGACCACGGGCTTTACGGATTTGAAGCCGGCCAAGGGTTCCGGGGCCCGCCGGTCGGCCAAGGTCACGGTGTCGCCTATGGCCACGTCCGAGACGGTCTTGATTCCGGCTATGACGTAGCCGACCATTCCGGCTTCCAGGCTCTTGGCCGGTTCCCGGTTCAAGCGGAAAAGGCCCACTTCCTCGACCTTGTGAACGGCCGAGCTGGACATCAGAAAAATCTGGTTGCCGGCGGCCAAGCTCCCGTCAAAGACCCTCACCGCCACCACCGTCCCCCTAAAGGGATCGTAAAAGGCGTCAAAGATCAAGGCCCTCAACGGGGCCTCGGGATCGCCCTTGGGCGGCGGTACCCGCTCGATTATAGCCGAGAAGATCTTGTCGATGCCCAAGCCCTGCTTAGCCGAACACAATACCGCCTCGTCCGGGTCAAGCCCCAAATCGCTTTCTATCTGCTCTTTGGCCATTTCAATGTTGGCCGCCGCCAGATCGATTTTGTTTATGACCGGTATGATAACCAAGTCGTGTTCCATGGCCGCGTAAAGGTTGGCCATGGTCTGGGCCTCGACGCCCTGGGCCGCGTCGACCAAAAGCAATACCCCTTCGCAAGAGGCTAGGGCCCTGGAGACTTCGTAAGAAAAATCCACGTGACCGGGCGTGTCGATGAGGTTGAGGCGATATTCGGTGCCATCCGGGCCCACGTAAGGGAGCGAGACGGCCGAGCTTTTGATGGTTATGCCCCGTTCCCGCTCAAGGTCCATGCTGTCAAGCATTTGATCGTGGAACTGGCGCTCATCGACCAGACCGGCCTCTTGTATGAGCCTATCGGCCAGGGTCGATTTGCCGTGGTCTATATGGGCCACGATGGAAAAATTTCTGATTCTAAGCATGCCTTAATTTATGAACACCCTTAAATACTTTACGATTTAGCGCCACGATAACGCTTCGGAATGTAGTTCTTCCCCGCCTAACTCCGCCGCTTCGGCCGCTTCGCCGGCCCGAGAGCCGCCTCTCCGGAGGCTTCGCCGGCCAAAAATGGCTGCCGGAACGGTCGGTTAAATCTTAGATAATCACACGGGCTTAGCGTTAAGGCCTTGGCCATGTAGTATAATTGGTTTAAACGTAAAGCAAAAGCCAATAAAACGTAAACTATACGTGAATTTCGCTTGTTTAATCGCTCCCCATCAAGGGGTAATTAAATATTATAGCACTTTCGCGGCGTACTATCCCGAAAAAAGATCCTATCCTTCAGGGCGAACGCTCCTATTTTTCCCGGTGGCCTAGGGGATAGACCAGGGCCAAAGCCTGTAGTGGCAGGCGCTCGGCGGGTTCCCCCCTCGGCAAGCTCGTGGCGAGCCCGGGGCCGGCCCAAGGTTGGGGCCCCAGTGACGGCCTCCCAGGTAACGGGAGGGCCGGAAGGCTCGGGCTCGGATGGTGTCAGGCTGGGGAGGCGGCCCGGTCGCGGCGGGCGTTTATCGCCGAGACCAGCCAGGAGAGCAGCATCAGGGTCAGGCCGGTGATTATGACCAAGTAGACCAAAATCAGCCACTGGGTCATGGAAAAGCCCAAGAAAAACCATTGGGAGTCTTCGCCGCAGATGCCCTCGGGGGCGAAGTGGCGGGGCAGCCACCGGTCGAGCTTAAGGCCCAGCGGGAAAGCCACGTTGGATATCGAGCAGGGTTGGAACCAGCCGGGTATATTGGCCGAGTTAAGGTTAATGATCTCCAGGGCCACGGACATGGAAAGGCCCCATATGGCCGCGCCTAGCGTGGTCGCGTAGCCGATGAGCTTGAAGAGTATCAATCTTGGGTTAACGGCCGCCACCATAGCCCCGAAAAATATGGCGATCATGGCGGAACGAATTTTTACGCAATATTCGCAAGGGAAAAGCCCGAGGTAATTCTGAAAGTAAAGAACGGAGAAGAGTTCGAGGCCCAGGGCGCCAAAACCGCCCAACAACCACAAGGGTCTTAGGGACTGCCAGCGGCCCAGGGTGGGGAAAAAATCGTCGGTGATGTCGGCAACCAGTTTAACCATAAGCTTCCGGTAACGCGGTCCGAAAAACGCCCCAGGCTTTTGGCCAAAACCAAAAGCCCGGGGGTTTTACCGTATCGGGGATAGTTTTTCGTCAAGCCGGCCCGAAGGGAAGGGGCCGGCGGGCCGGGAAGGGCTTCCAGAAGGGCTTATTTGGCGACGGGCTGGGCCCTTCCCTCAACCTCTTCGGTGGCCTCTTCCAGGGCGTCGGCCGCCTTGGCCGCCTAGTCTTTGGTTTTTTCGGCCGCCTCTTCCAGGGCGTCGGCCGCCTTGGCCGCCTGGTCTTCGGTTTTTTCGGCCGCCTCATCCAGGGCGTCGGCCGCCTTGGCCGCCTGGTCTTCTGTTTTTTCGGCCGCCTCTTCCAGGGCGTCGGTCGCCTTGGCCGCCTGGCCTTCGGTTTTTTCGGCCGCGGGCTTAAGCTTGGCCAAGCGGGCCCGCTCGTGGTTTATGAGCTTTTCGGCCAGTTGGTAGTAGGGGCCTTGGAAGAAGGTGATGACGTAACGACCGTTTATGATCATGCCCGGCACGGCGTCCAAGCCGGAATTGTCCAGAAAAGCCTGAACCCGAGCCTCCCGGCCGACCACGGCTGGCGAATCGTAGGCGGAGTTAAAGGCCGCCCTGGCGACGCCTTGGGAGGCGGCGAAGGTCTCCTGGGATTCTTTGGTGATCAGGCCGTAGCCTCGACGGTTGGGGTTATGGATCTGCTGGGCCGTGTCGAAGGCGGCCTGCCGGGAGGATTCTTCAACGCCCAATTCGTCGAGCACCAGAAATAGGCGCCCGTGGGCCTTAAAGGGCATGCGGCTTTCGAAGAGGCCCGGGACCCGGACCACCCTGACGTCGGGGGGAAGGGAATTGACGAACATGTTGGTCGAGGGCTCGCTTTCCCGGCAAGCGCCGCAGCCGTACCAGAAGGCCAAGACCAACTCAATCTTGTCGTCGGTTTCGTCCAGTCGGCTAGGCCGCAAAATGGCCTTGAAGTTGGCCCGTTCCTCGGCGGTCAGATCTGGCAAAGCCAAGCTCTGGTCTTGGCTCGGGCTCTGGGCTTTGTCTTGGGCCAGGGAGCCGTCCGGGACGGCCAGGGCCAAGGCCAGGGTAAGGATTGCCAGGGCTAAAACGGGAAAAGATATAATCTTGGGTTTCATTTTTCAAACCGTTAATTCGTGGCCCCGGGCCTTGGGGCCCAGGGGAAAGGTTTGGGTCGGGACTGGGCCAAAGGGGTGCCCATAGGCGCGGCTCAGGAGGTCCCGGGCACCCGCCAAACCGAGGCCGGGTTGGGGCTGAAGGCGGTCAGCTCCTCGGGTCCGGCTTTCTTTTCCACCACCCTCCAGAGCTGGAGTTCGGCCATGGCTGACTTTAGGGTTTCGTCGGTATCGTTCCAGCGGGCGGAGATGGCCTCTTCGGTGGCCATGACCCCATCGTTCACCAGGGCGCAGATTAAGATGTACAGGGAGGTGGCGAACATCGAAAGCTTGAGGTTAAATATTTGGGTGTCCATCACCCGGTAGCCAAGTTGGGCCATTTTGCCACCATCGTGGGGCCGGCGGGCCATCGGCCCGGGGCGGGCTCGCCGAAGCCGGCGCGAGCCAAAGGAAAAGGGTAGGGGCCAAAAGGGAAGGGGCCAAAATTGTGGTCCGCCTAAGACCAATCCAGGCCCAGATCCGCAGCCGGGGCGGAGTGGGTAAGGGCCCCCACGGAAACGAAGTCGACGCCGGTCGCGGCTATATCGCCAACCGTTTCCAGGTTGACGCCCCCGGAGGCCTCAACCAGGAGGTTCCTGGGACCGGGTCGAAAAAAACCGTTGATTATGGCCATGGCTTCGTGAAGCTGAACCGGGGTCATGTTGTCCAGCAGAACGGCGTCGGCGCCGCCTTTCAGGGCTTCCTTAAGCTGGGCCAAATCGTCTACCTCGATCTCGATCCTTAACGGGTGCGGGGCTTGGGCTTTGGCGCCGGCCAGGGCCAGGGCGACCGATCCGCAAGCCCTGATGTGGTTGTCTTTGATGAGGATGCCGTCGCCCAAGCAGAAGCGGTGGTTGTGTCCGCCCCCGTGGCGCACGGCGGCCTTTTCCAGGGCCCTCAGGCCGGGGGTGGTTTTGCGGGTATCCAATATCTTGGCCCCGCTGCCGGAAAGCCGCACGGCCTTGACGTATTTGGCGGTCAGGCTGGCCACGCCCGAAAGGCGCCCCAAAAAATTCAAGGCCACCCGCTCGGCCGTCAGAATGGAAGCGGCCAGGCCACCGACGGTCAGGACCTCGGATCCGGCCGAAAGCTCGTCTCCGTCGGCGGCCAGGGTTTTTACCGAAAGGGCTGGGTCGACCAGCTCGAAGGCGGCCAGGGCCGCCGAAAGCCCTGACAGCACCAGGGGTTTTCTGGCCACGATGGCCGCTTGGCCAAGCCGGTCGGGTGGCACGGTTAGCCGCGTGGTGACGTCCCCTAAGCCCAAGTCCTCGGCCAAGGCCCGCCCGACCAATTCCTTCAACCCAAACTCCATGCCCGCCACCGCCTTTCGCCCGCGGTTCCAAGCCGTCCGCGGCCATGGGCCGCCAGCGGCTTTCAGCCCAAGTTTTTCACCACGGCCAGGGCCCGCTCGACCTCGGCCAGCCTGATCCCCATGGACGTGAGGCGTTCCCCGGTCTCGGCGACCACGTCTTCCGGGGCTTTCTTTAGATAGTCTGGGTTGGCCAGCTTGTTTTCGGCCGCCGCGATGTCTTTGCCCAATTTTTGGGCTTCCTTGGAAAGCCTGGCTTCCTCGGCCTTGGGATCGATGAGGCCGGCCAGGGGAGTCCAGACCTGCCCCCAATCCAACACGTTTAAGGCGCTGTCCTTGGGCCGCTCGGACTTGTCCGTGGCCAGCGAGAGTTTCTCGGCGCCCATAAGCTTTAACAGAAGTTGCCCTTGGTCAGCCAATAGCGCGCCGATGGCCGGGTCCCCGGTCAGGACGACCGGAGAGAGCTTAATCGCCGGGTTTAGGCCAAAGTCGGATCTGGCCTGCCTGACCGCCCGGGTCACGTCCATCAGACAACGTATAAGCTTTTCCGCCTCCGGGTCGTCCCAGAGTCCGGTGGCCTGGCCACCGGCCTCAATTGTCCCGCCTGGGAAAGGTTCGACCATCAGGTAGCCGGACTGGCCGGAAATCTTGGGCCAGAGTTCCTCGGTCACGAAGGGCATGACCGGGTGAAGCAGCTTCAAGAGATCCCGGAAGGTCAAATTGAGCCAGCCGTAAGTTTCGCGGCGGGCCTTTTCGTCTTGGCCGTACAGGATGGGCTTTATCAGCTCAAGGTACCAGTCGCAAAATTCGTACCAGGTGAACTGGTAAAGGATCTCGCAATAGCGGTCGAAGTGATAGCCGTCCAGGGAGGCTCGGCAAATATCGGCCACTTCCCGCAAGCGGCTCCTAATCCAGCGATCCGGCAAGGCCGTTGGCCGCTCTGGGCCAGCCTGGCCCGCCGGTTCGGGTCCTTCGCCCTCAGGCCGGTCGCCCTCAGGCCGGTCCTTTTGGGAGGCGGCCGACAGGGTCAGGCGGGCGGCGTTCCAGATTTTGTTCACGAATTTTGAGTAGCCCTCGACCCGGCGAACGTCAAGCTTTAGGTCCCTGGCCTGGCCGGCTTGGGAGGCCAGGGCGAAGCGGAAGGAGTCGGCCCCGAGCCGGTCCAGTATCTCCAAGGGGTCCATGACGTTGCCCTTGGACTTGCTCATCTTTTGGCCCTGGGCGTCCCGGACCAGTGGGTGTAGGACCACGGTGTGGAAGGGCACCTCCCCCATGGTCTTAAGGCCCAGCATCATCATTCGGGCCACCCAAAAGAATATGATGTCAAAGCCGGTCACCAAAACGCTGGTCGGGTAGTAGCGGGCCAGATCCTTGGTCTTCTCCGGCCAGCCCAAGGTAGAGAAGGGCCACAGTCCCGAAGAGAACCAAGTGTCCAAAACGTCGGGGTCCCGTTTTATGTCAAGGCTTTGGCAATGGGGGCATTTGTCCGGATCGACCCTGGCGACGGTGGTCTGGCCGCAGTTTTGGCAATGCCAGGCCGGGATCTGGTGTCCCCACCAGAGCTGGCGGCTGACGCACCAGTCCCTGATATTGTCCATCCAGTCAAAGTAAGTTTTTTCCCAGTTGGCCGGGACCATTTTGGTTCGGCCGTCCCGGACGGCTTGGGCGGCCGCCTCGGCCAGGGGGGCCGTGTTGACGAACCACTGCTTGGAGACCAAGGGTTCAATGACCGTTCGGCAGCGGTAGCAAACGCCCACGGCGTGCGAGAGTGGCTCGACCTTTTCCAAAAGCCCTTTGGCGGTTAGATCGTCCAGTATCTTGCCCCTGGCCGCGTCCCGGTCCATTCCCTCATAGGGCCCAGTCGCTTTGGTGAGCCTTCCCGATTCGTCGATGGCCACGATCCTGCCCAGATTATGGCGTCGGCCGATCAAGAAATCGTTGGGATCGTGGGCCGGCGTGACCTTCAGGGCCCCGGTTCCGAATTCCAAATCCACGTAGTCGTCCAGAATGACCGGGACGGCTCGATCGGTCAGAGGCACTTTGACTTCCCGGTCCCGATACATTTCGTAGCGGGGATCGGCTGGGTTTACGGCCACGGCCGTGTCGCCGAAGCAAGTCTCCGGCCTAGTGGTGGCCACCACCAGCGGCGGCAGGCAGTAAGCCTCGTATTTGAGGTAATAAAGGCTGTCCAGGCGGTTTTCGTGCTCGACCTCGATGTCGGATACGGCCGTGTGGCAACGGGGACACCAATTGATTATATACTCGCCCTGGTAAATGAGCCCATCCTCGTGCAAAGACACGAAGACTTCCCGGACGGCCTTGGAAAGCCCTTCGTCCATGGTGAAGCGTTCCCGGGACCAGTCGCAAGAGGCCCCCAGGCGCCGAAGCTGCCGGACGATATTGCCGCCGTAAGTTTTTTTCCACTCCCAGACCCGTTCTATGAACTTTTCCCGGCCAAGTTCTTCCCGGCTGGTCCCTTCGGCCAGTAAGGCCCGCTCTACCACGTTTTGGGTGGCGATGCCGGCGTGGTCGGTTCCCGGGAGCCAGAGGGCGTTGTCGCCGAGCATACGGTGATAGCGGGTTAGGATGTCCTGAAGGGTGACGTCCAGGGCGTGGCCCATGTGGAGGTTCCCGGTGACATTGGGCGGGGGGATGACGATAACGAAAGATTGGCCGGCCCGGTCGGGGTCGGCCACAAACAACCCGTTGGTTTCCCAAGCCCCATAGATTCGGGGCTCGGCTTCGGCGAAATTGAAATTTTTATCCAGAGGATCGCGGGGACACATACGAAAGTTGGCTCCAAGGCGGCTACGGATCGGGCGAAAGGCCAGTTTCCGGGGAGAATAATCATGCCATTTTAACCCAAGCCAGAATCAAAGGCAAATTTCGGCCCAAAACGAACGGGTGTACCAAAAAAAGCGAGTATATGATCTGTTCTGTTATAGAAACTGATAGTGCGATTTCACCGCCTCCTCGACATCCTGATGTCAGAGCAAGCTTTTTGCTTTGCTCATTAGCGTTAAGATAAATTGACCATTTTGCGTTGTCCAACGCATTCCTTGCTTCTTTAGGCGTTGCTGTAGAACGGATTTGTTTCCACTTTCTATATAGCCACTGCCGATAAGCCAGCCTTTTTGTCTATAAAAGGGATAATCAATATTATGAGAGTTATTTTCTATATAACCCAGCAGGTTAAAGCTCCCAGAAGGTCTTTTACCGTTAAAATTTAATTTTTTAATCATTTGAATTGCAGTCTTTGTTTTACTCTCTTTAAATAATTCGGTAACTGTTTTGATCCAGTCCTTTAGTTCTATAGAATCAGGTTCAAATACAGATTTTACATATTTTGATATATTTTCGCAAAGATGGAAATAGTCGAGTATTTGTTGGGCATCACAAAAAAACAATTCTTTCATGTTTCTAATCCAAGAAGCGCAGTCACTAATTAGTACGGTTTGTTCATTTTTTCCATATCCATTTCGCAAGGCTAGCGCTAACATATGTTTCTGAAAATCTTCAGATTTTCCAACTAAGGTTCAATATTCGCGCTTTCTTATTTTATGTTCCCGCTCACCATTGGTATTCTTGTACCAGGTAATATTATCAGTAGAAAACACTAAACCGAGTTTATTTTCTTTCCAAGGCGATCCTTCTTCTGACTTTTCTCTTGTATGTAACATAGCACCATTGCATTCAAGGTAGAGAACGTGATTTATCTTTCTTTTTGCAAATTTAATCTTCTTACTATTGTAGTCTTGAAAAGTTTTATCTGCGGTAATGACATCATTATCAAACACAATTTATCCAATTGTGTTGGCTACACAACGAATTGTCTCATCATTGACTACAATATCGGTATTTCTGCGGATGGCTTTAAGTGCCGCTGTATATGAATGAGTCGCCTGAACCCAATGGGCTATTTCTAACATGGCACCAACGGTTAACTTGTACGGAAGTTTGTTCAGACCTAACGCCTCGTCAAGCGGGAAGATATAGCGATGCCCGGTCGTGGTTTGAATTACTTTTAACGCCGAAGGTGTGGTAGCTTTAAGGGCCATTCTGTTAAAAGATAATTCATCAGCTAAAGTCATAATAGACTTCGTATAACTCCGGAAATTACGCAGTGTTATCCCTTTTTGGGCGAATTCATTTTTTTATAATGAGCCAATCCTCATTTAATTTTGATAATTCATCTAGAAAGACTTCTGTAACGTCACTTTTCAGCTTACCCTGAGTTTTGAGAATTAGTTCTTCAACGTCAGAAATATCAAGGAAACAAGAGGTTTCATTCGTATTGGCCATGAATTCATTAACCCCAGATATGACATTGGTGATCATTTGTATTAAAAAAAATATCCAAGTTATCTGGAAATCTAGATTCAAGGCTATAAAAGGCATCAATACACTTATCAAAAGGTTTTCTTTGATCTAAGTTAAAATGTTTATCATCAGTGGTCATAATTCTTCTCCAGTCCATAATCGTGGACAGGAAAATTCGACTATGAAATACAAACTATGTCAGCTTTTTTTGTACACCCCGTATATACGTGTATATATAAACAATTTGACTATCAGCAATAAATGAATTATACTTGTAGCATCATCACCGTTGGATGTCTGCCCTTCGAGGTAACGGTCCGCGGCCCCCCCGGCGTTCGCGCCGGGGTTTTTTATTCTAGGTTAACATAATGCAAACAGCTTTTCTAATTGACGGTTTCAATTTTTATCATTCTCTTGAAAATTTGGATCGTTGCTTTAGATGGTTTGATTATAGAGCGTATTGTAATAATTTTCTTAATATTAATGATATTGCGGTTAAAATTATTTATTTCCGGCGTTAGCATATTGGCGACCTGATTCCCAAAAAAGACATAATATTTTTATAGAAGCTACAAAAAATAGTAATATAGATGTAGTTCTTGGTTATTTTAAAACAAAAAATAGAGTATGTCCAGAATGCAAAATTAAATATGTATCTCATGAAGAAAAAACAACGTATGCGTTCACGGGCTTGGTGCTGGCGCCCCATATAGAATAATCTCAGGCCTAGTTCTTCCGGCCCCTTTGGGTCACAGGGGTAAAAATCCTTATAGCAACCCGATAGGTTTAATGGTTCATGGCCCATTAGCTGGCCAACTATGGTTTTGAGCCATCTGGGTAACTGAACAATCGGCTTTTCGCCCCTCCACATAGGCCTTAGCGGCTATTTTTAGATGGCCCTGGGTTTGGGTGGGGGGGTTTAAGCTGTCTTGGCTCTCAGGGAAGCCATAGGACCCGTCTAGGGAAGGCCCCAGAATCGA
>JAIRNQ010000003.1 GCA_031257955.1 Deltaproteobacteria bacterium
TTGAGGGACCGAACGGGGAGGCTCTCCTTATGAACCAGGTCACCGAGGCGGTGTACCGTAAGGCCATGGGCCTGGGCCCGGACGACCCCATAGCGCTCACCCCCCTATACGAGCCAGACCAGACCGAGCCGGCCGACGACGAGCCAGACCAAGCCTCGCCAGACCAGATCCAACTCGACAAGAGCGAACCTGACCAAGGCGGGCCAGACCAGACCGAAGCCCCGGCGACGGCCACCGAGTAACCCTCCGCCTAACCGGCCAACGGTCGGTTCCCCCCCAAAGTGCGGCGGGTCAGAAATTTCGCCCCTTCCCGGGGCACGGTTTTTTGGGCCCCCCAAATCTGGGGCCCCCTTCGAACTTTGACGCCCCGGCCAACGGGGCCTCGCCACGGATTTTGACGCCCCGGCCAACGGGGCCTCGCCACGGATTTTGACGCCCCGGCCAACGGGGCCTCGACAAGGATTTTGACGCCCCGGCCAACGGGGTCTCGACAAGGATTTTGACGCCCCGGCCAACGGGGCCTCGCCACGGATTTTGACGCCCCGGCCAACGGGGCCTCGCCACGGATTTAAGGAGTCGTATCATGCGCGTCAAAGGCGGTCTGCAGACCAAGAAACGCCACAAGAAATATTTGGCCATGGCCAAAGGTTACCGGGCCGGAAGGCGGACCCTTTATCGCAGCGCCCGCGAAGGCGTCGAGCGCGGCTTGTGCTTCGCCTACCGCGACCGCAAGGCCCGCAAGAGGGATATGCGCTCCTTATGGATCGTTCGCATAAGCGCTGCGGCCAAGGCCCTGGGCACGTCCTATTCCCGGCTCATCGACGCCCTGAAAAAAGCCAACGTGGCCATCGACCGCAAGATGCTCTCGGAGTTGGCTTCCACCGACCCCCAAAGCTTCGCCAGCTTGGTCAAAGCCACCCAGATAGCTTGACCGTCCCGGGCCTTACCCCAACGGCCGCCGGGTTTACGGCGGAAAGCCTCGCCACCCGGGCTTTCGGGCCCCAAGGGGATACCATCGAAAAGACCGCTTGGCCTTGGGCCCGGTGGTCTTTTCAATTTCTGGGTGCCGGCGCCGCTTGAATTTCGCACAAAATTATTGTAATTATAATCAGTAAGCAAATTATTTCTGGAAAATGCCGCCAATGTCTTATCTTGGCGCCAATAAATATCGCCGCCGTTCCTTCCGCGCCCCCCGGCCCGACCGAAACGCCCAGGGCCTAAACGCCCCGGACCAAATCGTCCATTCCGGGCCCGCCCTCGGCGCGGCCATTTTCCGGGTTAGCCGTAAGCCCCGCAAACGGGCGTTTTGTCGCCCCAGGGAGAATTATGCGGCCAACGCCGCAAAAGCCCCGTAGGCGCGCGATCTGGGGCCCCCAGGGCCATGTTTGGGCGATACCGACATTAGCCCCCGCAGGCGCCCAGTCTGAGGCCCCCAGGGGCCCAGTTATGAGCGATACCGACATTAGCCCCCGCAGGCGCCCGATCTGGGGCCCCCAGGGGCCCAGTTATGGGCGATACCGACATTAGCCCCCGCAGGCGCCCAGTCTGAGGCCCCCAGGGGCCAGTTATGAGCGACACCGAAATTTGCCCCACACAGCCTTGATTTGAGGCCCCCAGGGCCAACGCGTTCTATGAGCGACACCGTAATAATCCCCTTACAGGCGACAAGGGAAGCCCCAAGGGCCCATATATGAACGACATCGTAAAAAACCTCGAAAACGTCAGCCAGGAAGCCTTAAGGGCCCTGGAAGGGGCCGCCGACGCGGCCGCCCTGGAAAAAGCCCGAGTGGAATTTCTGGGGGCCAAGGGGCGCCTGACCGAGCTGACCCGCTCGCTGGGCACCCTTCCGAAGGAAGGGCGCCCGGCCGCCGGCCAGGCGGCCAACAAAGCCAAAGAGGAAATCACCCAGGCCTACAAAAGGGCCCTGGCCGCGCTTAGCCAAGCCAAGGCCCCGTCCCAAGCCCTGGACGTGACCCTTCCCGGGCGCAAACCGGCGCAGGGGCACCGACACCTCATTTCCAAAACCTCCCACGAGATCTGCCAGATCTTTGCCAAACTAGGCTTTTCGGTGGTCGAGGGACCGGAAGTGGAAACCGACTACTATAATTTCGAGGCCTTAAACTTTCCTCATGACCATCCTTCTCGGGACATGCAGGAAACCCTTTTCGTGGGCGACAAGCTCCTCCTACGGACCCACACCTCCCCGGTCCAGATAAGGACCATGGAAAAGACCAAGCCGCCGGTCTGGATTGTCGTGCCCGGCAAAACCTACCGCCGCGACGACGACATCACCCACTCGCCCATGTTCAACCAGATCGAGGGCCTGGTGGTCGACAAGGGCATTACCATGGCCGACCTTAAGGGAGTGCTCACCGCCTTCGCCGCCGCCTTTTTCTCGCCAGAGACCAAGATTCGCCTGCGGCCCAGCTTTTTCCCTTTCACCGAACCCTCGGCCGAGGTGGATATCGCTTGCGTGCTTTGCGGCGGCCAGGGCTGCCGTCTTTGCAAGGGCTCGGGCTGGCTGGAACTTCTGGGGAGCGGTATGGTCGATCCGGCCCTTTACGGCTTCGTGGGCTACGATCCCGAACAGGTTAGCGGCTTTGCCTTCGGAATGGGGGTGGATCGGGCGGCCATGCTTAAATACGGCCTCTCCAACATCCGCCATCTCTATGAGGGCGATTTACGCTTTTCGCGCCAATTCTAAGGCCCCAGGTCCAGACCTTTCGGTTGAACCTTTGGCCCCAAAACGCGGGCCCGAGTCACCACGTCCATGTTTTTCGCGCCCAACGGCGTCCCAATCAGTTATAATACAATTGCCCTTGCCCACTTTGGCTTAGCCCCGGGCGCCAGGCGAAAAAATCTTTCGCCCTAAAACCTCCCGGCCCCCGGCTTTCGCCGGCGTCCGGTTCTTTTGCCCCTTGGCTTTCGCCGGTCCTGGATCTTTGGCCCTTTAGCCGCCCGAGCCCCTTGGCTTTTGCCGGCCCGGGTAACTTGTCCCTTCGGCCTCCCCCGGTACCTTGGCCCGTCGGCCGCCCAGGCCCCAGGGCTTTTGCCGGCCCGGCTAACTTGGCCCTTCGAGTGCCCCCGGGCCCCTTGGCCCTTCGGCCTTCCAGGCCCCAAGGCTTTCGCCGGCCCGGCTAACTTGGCCTTTCGAGTGCCCCCGGGCCCCTTGGCCTCCCAGGCCCCAAGGCTTTCGCCGCCGGGCACTTGGCCCTTCGGCCGCCCGAGGCCCGGGTCCCTTGACCAAAATGGATGGTACACGTTTTATGCGCACGATATACGCCATTATCTATACCGTGGCTTTTTGCTTGGCCACGCCGTACTGGTTAATCCGGGGCCTGTTTAATCGAGCCTATTTGCGGACCCTTAAAGCCCGCTTCATTGGACCGGGCAAGATACTGCCCAAGCTGAGCGGCAAACCCAGAATCTGGGTCTGGGCCCTGAGTTTGGGCGAGGTGCTGTCCTCAAGGGAACTGGTCCAACAGCTTATCAATGGCGGTTACGACGTCATCGTCACCGCCACCACCCTCTCGGGTCTGGCCCAGGCCCGAGAAACCTGGCCCACCCTGGCCATCTTTCCCTCCCCCCTCGATTTCTCCCTCTCCACCCGCCGTTTTTTGGATCTGGTCGACCCCGACCGCTTAATTTTGGTGGAAACCGACATCTGGCCTGGCATATTGATGGGCCTTCGGGCCAGGGGCATCCCCAAGCACCTCGTCTCCGGCCGACTTTCTCCCAGATCCTTTAAAAACTACAAGCGCATCGACTTCTTTTGGGGCCGGGTTCTCAGGCTTTTCGATTCCATCTCCACCCAGACCTCCGAAGACCGGGACAAGTTCCTGGCCCTGGGGGCGGACCCGAACCTGGTGGCCGTGGGCGGCAACCTGAAGTTCGACCAGCCGCCGGTCGACTGCTCCCCCGAGGAGAAGAAGGCCATCCTGACCGAGACCGGCTGGCCCGATGGCCGTTGGATCGTGGCCGGCAGCACCCACATGGGCGAAGAGACTCTAATACTGGGGGTTTTTACCACCCTGTTATCCAAACACAAGGATCTGCGCCTTCTTATAGCCCCCAGGGACCGCCACAAGTTCGGTCTCAACTGGCGGATCATCCACGAACTCTTCCCCCGCGACTCAGCCAGACGCGGCAAACCCAGCCCTAACGACGTTTCGGCCAGGGTCTTTCTGTTGGATACCCTCGGCGAGCTGGCCCGCTATTACGCCTTGGCCGACGTGGCCTTGATCGGCAAGAGCTGGCCCGGCTCCCACGATGGGGGCGGCCACAACCCCTTAGAGGCGGCGGCCCGGGCCAAGGTCGTCCTCTCCGGCCCGCGGGTCAATAACTTCAAGTGGATGTATCGGGCCCTGGTCGAGGCCGGGGCGGCCAAAATCGTCGACAAAAACGACCTGGCCACGGCCCTGGACGATCTCCTCTCCGAACCGGGCTTGGCCGAATCCATGGGCCTCAAGGGACGCGAATTCGTGGAAACCCACCGCGGGGCCGCCAAGGAAACCCTCAAGTCCCTTAAGCCACCCATCGGCCTTCTCTTCGACGACCTGGAGGCCTTGCCGGCCCCCCAAGCCAGCCCGGAAGCCCACTTGCTCGCTGAGGCCAGCTTGGCCGCCGAAACCGGACCGGCCACCTTGGCCGGCCCGCCCGACGGCACCGGCCCGGGGGAACTCTTGGCCAAAGCCACCGACTGAGCCTCCCACATGACTCCCGGCCTACGGCCCCTGGGGAACTCTTGGCCAAAGCCACCGACTGAGCCCCCAAATAGTTCTTGGCCAACGGGGAGTAGCCGCCCAGGCGATCAAGCGCCCTATGGCCTCCCGCCCAGCGGGGAGTAACCACCCAGGCGATCAAGCGCCCTATGGCCTCCACCTCAACGGGGAGTAGCCGCCTAGGCGATCAAGCGCCCAATGGCCTCCCGCCCAACGGGGAGTAGCCGCCCAGGTGATCATGCGCCCATTTGAAGGTAAGATTAGGGCCCCGATCCCGCTTCTGGCACCCTTGGGTTCCCTTTGGGGCTCGCTCATGGCTCTACGGCGCCGTGCTTACGAGGCCGGGCTTATTCCCTCAACCGAGGCGGCCAAACCGGTCATCTCAATAGGGAACCTGACCTTGGGCGGCAACGGCAAGACCCCGATGTGCGTATATTTGGCCAAGGCCCTGGCCGAAAAGGGCCTCAAGGCGGCCATCCTCTCCCGCGGCTATGGGCGAATCCCGGACAAAAGCCGCCCCGAACCCCTTTTAGTCTCCCAAGGCCAGGGACCGATGGTCACGGCCCTAGAGGGCGGCGACGAGCCCTATTTAATGGCCTTAAAGACCGAGGCCTTGGTAATCCTGGCCAAAAAAAGGCCCCTGGCCGCCGAATTGGCGACCAAATCCGGGGCCGACGTCCTTATCCTGGACGACGGCTTCCAACGCCTGGACCTAAAGCGGGATCTTGATATTCTGATGCTGCGCTCGGGACAAAATCTTTCCAAAGAGCGCGTAGTTCCGGCCGGCTATCTAAGGGAGCGAGCCGAAACCCACCAAAAGGCCCACCTGCTGGTGGTTCTGGGCCAACGGTTAGACGAATACGCGCTCAAACTGGCCAACGGTCGACCAACTTTCCTGGCCCGGATGGTTCCAGCCGGCCTGACCGCCCTGGCCGACGGGAGGCCCATTGAACCCGCCCAACTGCGAGGCCGCGCCCTGGGTGCCTTCTGCGGGCTGGCCAGACCCGGCTCATTCTTTAAAAGCCTTTCCGAGAAGCGTTTTCCCATAAAGGCTCACTTGTGTTTTCCGGATCACGTAACCTACGACTCCGCCGCCCTATCCCGATTGCGCCGGTTCAAGGACCTCAACCGAGTCGATTATCTCCTAACCTCGCTCAAAGACGCGGTTAAACTGCCCCCGTCCCTACCGCTTCCAATACTTTGCCTGGAAGCGACCTTAACCCTCGACCGGCCCCACGAGTTCATGAACGAAACCCTTAGCCGGTTGAATTTAACCGAGGAATACCAGCAAATTGTGTAACAAAAAAACTAAGCCGTTCAAAGAAAACCCAAGCCGAGCGAATGAATTGAAAACCACCCAAAATTATTTTTTGCCAACCAAAGAAAACCTGAGCCGAGCGAATGAATTGAAAACCACCCAAAATTATTTTTTGCCGACCAAAGAAAACCTGAGCCGAGCGAATGAATTGAAAACCACCCAAAATTATTTTTTGCCGTTCAAAGAAAACCTGAGCCGAGCGAATGAATTGAAAACCACCCAAAATTATTTTTTGCCGTTCAAAGATACTCCTGGCGGTAGCCTGATATTACGCGAAAAAAATCTCAGCCGATTGAAGTAAATCACGGGGACGCCCAAACTTGTCCCGAAAAAACCCTTAGCCGATTTAATTAAATCCAAGTGACCCCCAGAATTCATGAAAGAAACACTTAGCCGATTCAATTAAATCCCCGCGCCACCCCCAATGACCGATTTTTCGCCCCGACTAAACCTATTCAGACCGCTCGTCATCAGGGGCCTTAATTGGCTCGGCGACGCCGTCATGAGCTTTCCGGCCATAAGCGCCATCAAGGCGCAAAACCCCAGCCGGCGCCTCGTCCTGGCGGCCAGGGCATCCACGGCCGGGGCCTACGAAAGCCTGGATCTCTTTAGCGAAATACTCGTCGAGGGCCGGGAACTTTCTTCCCGCCTGGAAGTGGCCAAAAAAATCCGGGCCTTGGAGCCGGCCGGCGTCCTGATATTACCCAACTCCTTTTCCACCGCCCTGATGGCCCGGCTAACCGGGGCACCGGTCCGGGTGGGCAGCGCCAAGAACCTAAGATCCTTTCTTCTGACCCAAGCCGTGACCTTCACCCCCCAGGAGGAAGCGGCCCACGAGTGCTTTAAGTTCTTGCGCCTGGTCCAAGAACTGGGCCTCAAGGCCCCCTTTACCCGGCCTAAAATCGCCCCTCCCGAACTGCCCGAGAGCTTGACCCTACCCGAGGGTTTACGTTTGGCCATCGCCCCTGGGGCGGCCTACGGAAGCGCCAAGCGCTGGCCGGCCGAACGCTTCGCCAAAGCCGCCCGCCTCATATTGGGCGACCGCCACGGGGCGGCCATAATATTGGGCGGGCCCTCCGAGACCCAGGCGGCCAAGGAAGTCGAGGACGATTTGGCCGGCGGGCCGGAGGTCCTTAATTTGGCCGGAAAGACCAGCCTCCAAGAGGCGGCAGGCGTTTTGGGGCGTTGCCATTTAACCCTCTCCAACGACTCGGGCCTTATGCATCTTTCCGGGGCTTTGGACGTCCCCGTTGTGGCCGTTTTTGGCCCGACCAATCCCATAAAAACCTCGCCGCTGAGCGGGCGCTGTGCCGTTTTGCGGCAGCCGGCCCCCTGTTCACCTTGCCGCTACCGGGATTGCCCCAAGCCGAATCGCCTATGCTTTGAGGGTTTGGGGGCCAACGAGGTGGCCCGGGCGGCCACCGAGCTCCTGCGGCCGGTCAGGAAGAGCCGCAAAACCGTGGTCTGGAGCCCCACCGGCGATTTGATATGGCCGACCAATCCCGTATTGGGCATGAATTTTTACGCCTCGGCCACGGAAATCGCCAAAGCCGGCGGCAAGCCGGCCACGGCCCCTTACTGGCTCAAGGTTATTTGGAGTCCCTTGGAGACGGCCAACGATTGGCTGGGGCTTATCCACTCCCGCAAACTCGATCCGGCGGCCATTTTTTGGGTCGGCGACAGCGAGCGCCCCATCGTCCTCTCCCAGGCCCTGGGCGGGCGCTCGGTTCTCATCACCACCGGGCGGGCCCAAAAGATCATCCCGGATCTCTTGGCCGCCGGCCAAGTCCCTACCATCGCCGCCCCCGACTGGACCCGGGCCCTGGAATGGATTGAATCATTCTAATCCCTCCCCAAGGGAGCCATTAGAATGACTAAAAAATGGTTTTATAAACCGATTGAGCCGCTGAGCCTTTTAGATGAACGACTACCAACGCATTTTGGTAATAAAGATGTCGGCCCTGGGCGACATCGTCCACGCTCTCCCCTCACTTAAGGCCCTACGCCAAATCTATCCCCAGGCCACCATCAGCTGGCTGGTGGAGCCCCAGTTCGCCGAGGTCCTGCCAGGTGTGCCTTATGTGGACGATCTGATAGTCTTTTACAAAAACGACTTGAAGAAAAAATCCTTCACCGAAAAAATTAAATACCTGCGGGGTCTCCGTAAAGATCTGCACGCCCGCCGCTTCGATCTGGTGATCGATCTCCAGGGCCTGATGAAAAGCACACTGATCGGCCTACTTAGCGGCTGCCGCAACCGCATCGGGTATTGGGAACTTAGGGAAGGCAGTTCCCTATTCACCAAACCCGTCTACGGACCCAACGCCAAGGGCCATATCATCGAACGCTACCTCGACGTTATACGCAGCTTGGGCCCGGTGGACGATTCGATTACCTACCCCCTGCCCGATTACTCGGCCCACCGGGACAAAATGGCCCATCTTCTGGGGGAGATAGGCCTTTCCGGCCCCTTGGCCCTAATCTTCCCTGGGGCCAGCTGGGAAACAAAACGCTGGCCGGTTGAAAAATACGTCGCCCTTTCCCAAAAACTGGCCAACAATGGCCTGACCGTGGCCATAGGCGGCGGCCCCGGCGAGATCGCCCTGGCCGAACGGGTGGCCCAGATGTCGCTGCCCCTAAAACTCCCCAATCTGGCCGGTAAAACCGACATCATGGATCTTATGGGCTTGGTCAGCCTGGCCTCGCTCTCGCTGGGTTCCGACAGCGGCCCCCTGCACATCGCCACGGCCACCGGCACCCCGGCCATTTCCCTGTTCGGGCCCAACGACGGCCGCAGAACCGGCGCCTATGGCCCCCTAAGCCGCAACATCGCCTCCCCGGCCCCCTGCTCGCCCTGTTTTAAACGAAAATGTCCCAAATCCTTTATCTGCATGGACCAAATCGAAGTCGACCAAGTCTACCAAACCGGCCTTGAACTCCTGGCCCTGGCCAAACCCAAGCCCCTACCCACAGTGGCCGGGGCTTAGGCCCAATGTTGTCAATACAAATGCCTACGTTAGCCAACTTTATTTTTATTTTTCTTACCTATAGCCTTTACTGGCACAAATAGAGGGCCAAAAAAAAGTCATAATATCTATTCGCCAGCGAGAATAAAGACCAACCAAACTATAGTAATCATTAAAGGTATAAATTTTGCCCATAGGCCAATAATTTCTCACCCCAAATCTAAAGCCTACCCGCCTTCAACCATCATCGCCGGCCGGCCGGCACCACCGGCCGGACATTCTTTTCGGGGCAAATATTATTTCCCCGGCCATCCGCGGCCGTAAGCGCCAAAAAAAATCGAACGGGGTCTTGACAAAACTGCCAAAGGTGCTTATTGTCTTTAACGGCAAGCAAATCGACCGCCGGCCCAGACCCGACCCGGACCAAAAAAGCCGAAGGGTTAACGATTAAGCTAGCCAAAACAGGCTAATTTCTTTGGACGCCCCCATAAGGGCCACCGAAAACCATATTAATGGAACGCCATTTAGGAGTGCCAGTCACCATGCCCATCTATGAATTTGAATGCGCCAAGTGCCACCAAGTCACCGAGGCCCTGCTAAAGTTTTCCGACGCCCCCTTAACCGTCTGCCCCCACTGCGGCGGCGGGCTATCCAAGCTCATGAGCATGAATAGCTTCCAGTTAAAGGGCGGCGGCTGGTACGCAACCGACTACGCCAAGAAGCCCGACAAGGCCGCCGCTACCTCCACGACCAAGCCGGCCGACAAAACGACCGCCCCCAAGACCGAAGCCGCCGCCCCGGCCAAAGATACGCCGGCCAAGGATTCCGCCGCTTAAGGCCACAGCGGCCAAGCCAAAGACCCGTTGGCTAAGGTTTACGCCGTCCAAGGCCCCAAATCACCAAAACCCAAAGCCAGCCAAATAGGCTGTCTTTGGGTTTTTTTATTCTCACATAGAACCAAAAAAAGCCAAACGGCTTATTTAAAAGCGATTTGGCTGGCTACTTTGGCAAAAATAACTATCGTCTAACTTCGGGCCCTGGGCCGGTGGTCCCGAGGCCGGCCAAGCCGAAACGCTTGGCCACCACCTTCCGCCGCCTGAGCCCCGTCGCCCCGGCTCGCGAAGCCACCATAACCCGTGGGCCACCCGAAGCAATCGATCCCCGCCTGACTCCCGAAGCCGCCCCACTTGTGAGGCCACGTCTGGCTATCCTTGGGCACCAACGGCCCGGTCACTGTTTCGGTGACAGGATCATGATTATGGAGCGGCCCTCAAGCTTGGGGATGGAATCCGGCAACCCGGCCTCGGCCACGTCCTTAATCAGCCGCTCCATGAACTGGTGGCCAAGGTGGGAGTGGGCAATCTCGCGGCCCTTAAAGATGACCGAAACCTTGATCTTGTTTTTGTCGGCCAGGAATTTAAGTATATTTCTTAGCTTAAACTGGTAGTCGTGTTCGTCGGTCTTTGGCCTAAACTTGACTTCCTTAATCTCGATAACGCTGGCCTTTTTGCGCGACTCGGAGAGCTTCTTGCTCTGCTGGTACTTATAGCGTCCAAAATCCATTATCCGGCAGACCGGGGGGTCGGCGTCAGCCGCGACTTCCACCAAGTCCAACCCAGCCGCTTTGGCCGCCTCCAGGGCGGCGCCAACGGGCATGATGCCCAATTGTTCACCTTCGTCGTTGATCACCCTGACCTGCGGGCTCCTTATGGAATTGTTAACGTTAACCCGCTTGTTATCCGATTCTTTTTTCTTGATGCTAATGTTGGCACCTCTCAGTGTTCCGGTAAAAGTTACTAGCCCTTAGGCTATGATTCGCTTGGCCAGAAGTCCCAAACGAAACCTTGGGCCCACATATTATATAAAGTTTTAGCCAAGGCGGAAAGAATTTAATCAACCCCGCCCGGACCAGAGTGGTCCCGACAAGGCCCGCACGGAAAAAATCCGACCGGCCAATACCGGGCCTGACCCCCACCCTTCTGGGCGGGGACCTTTAGGCGGCGGCATCATTTGACCAAATCCGCCCAGGGGATTTTGGCTAATCTGACTTGGGTTATTGTATAGCTTAACTAATAATTTCGCAAGAGCCATCCGAGACTTTGGGCGCCCACGGTGCCCCATTCTTTCCCAATTTAGCCCGCCCGTATCGCTAAGCCAAGAAACCCCGTTCGACCGCTCCCTTTTAAGCCAACGGACCGACTTTTAGCCGCCCTGGCATAATTCAAAGGCCCACAAGCGACCGCCCATAACCTCCCAGCCGCGACCCTGCCCAAACGATAAACCTACCTGCCCCCAGCCGCGACAATGCCCAAACGCTAAACCTACCTGCCCCCAGCCGTTCCGGTCGAACCCCGAACTCCGACTCGTCCACCCCCCTAACGCCGTTTTGTCCAGAACCTTACAATTATCCGCTAACGCACGATTATAATGGGCCTCAACCGCAAAGAAAGCCAAAAAGCTCCAACTAAAGCTCTATAACCTCAAGCTTCCCGCCCTCGGAAGGCCGTGCCCAGCTTGGCCAGGAGGACTGACCCTGGAGGGTAAACAAAAAAGTACCCACCACGACCCGGTTACCGAAAAGCCAAGCCCGGCAGTACACAGATGCCGATCGAGTGTGCTCAAACCCACCACAAGCCCAGCTACCGAGCTTCGGAAAGCTGAGCCAGGCTTGGTCAGGGGTCGAACTGGGTTCGGAGGTAACACAAATCGGCGAGGTATAAACCGTTGGCCCAGTTGATACAATAATTGTAAGCTCTGGCTCTGAAACGGCAAAGCTATTCACCGGTTGGGACCTTTGGCTAAATCGAGGTGGACCGGCGCTGCCGATAGGGAGGGGCAGGCTTGAACGTGGTAAGTCTGGACAATATGGTTACTTAATTTTGTTAAGCCTCATGCCAGTTTTAACTACAGCCTCCAAGAGGCAATAATACTCAAAGGGATTACTTTTGTAATTATGAACGGTCCCAAAATTTATCAAACTTAATGATTTTTCCCCAAAACTAAGATAGGCCACCGCGTGGCCGTCGGTAAAGGGCACGGGCGAGCCCTTGGAAAGCGCGTCAGTTAGCTGGCCAACGGTAGTCTGCCCGTCAAATTTGCAAGAATCGTAACCAGGCACCATGGCAAGCATCAAACCCATTTTAACGGCCGTTCCAGTGAGGGTGACCGTTATGCTCATCTGGTAATCACTGGCCATGTATTCATACTCACCATAAACTCCGGCGGATACCGTTCTGGTTGGACGTGGCAGGGACTTCAAATACTCTATGCGGTCGGCGTACAATTTCCCAAGACAGGCTACGAGCGAGGTATTAACCTCCGGGCTAAAGCAATACGCGTTCCTGTGATTAAGCCAAGCCCGTTGGTTATCCCTAATGAACGTTCTCATGGAAAGGTTGTATTGTGTGGCTTCAAAGTAGAGTTCCGCCATCACCGAGTCCAATCGGCTGAGATAATAAAAGTCGCAGATGGTTATCTCGACGGAATTAACAGACTTGGAACAATCGAAGGAAGGATCGGCCGAAAGGGACGTAAATTCCCCAAAGCAAAGAATAAAAAATAACAAGGCCGAAGCGAATAAAAAGGTGCCCACTATGTGTAAGGTACTAGTGGGACCGGTGATGGAGGCGCCGGCGACGCTGGGACCGATGCTGGAGGGGGCGGCGACGCTGGGACCGGTGATGGAAGGAACGACGACAATGGAACTAACCATTTTGGCCAATAAACGTTTAAGGAGAATAATACCTGGCAAGGCGCCTCCATAAGTAAAACCTAAAATAGGACTAATTATTAAAACGTTTTTAGGACGGCGTGCGGTCGGTTCCAGTCCCAAGCCCCTATTTGGTTTTATCAAGCTTGAGGCCGGGCTCGATATAAGCATTCAAACCGCAATAATCACGGGGATACTCGTTATTGTCACGCTCATAGCCAAAATTAACGACTCGCAAAAACTTATCCCCAAAACTAATTTTCATCGCCGCGGTGCCATCGCTGAAAGACACTGGCGAACCTTTGGAAAGCGATTGGTCTACCATGGCGACGGAGACCCTGCCTTCAAATTCGCAAAGATTCTGTAATACCGGGCCCATTGAAAACGCCCTTATTTCCGCGGTGTTTGCGTATCGGTTAACCGTAATGCTAACGGAGTAACCGGTCCTTTCATACTCATACTCCCCATATACGCCTGGGGACACCGCTTTCGAATCACGCTCATACTCCCCAAATATGTCTGGGGACACCGCTTTCGAATCACGCTCATACTCCCCATATACGTCTGGGGACACCGTTCCCGAATATCCAAGCCGGCCCCGCAAAAAAGCTATGCGCTCGTTGTACATGTCCGTAAGGCAGGAGACGGCGGTGGCCCTGTTTAGGCAATTGGTATCTCTGAACTTTATCCAGGACCGCTGGGCATCCCTGAGTATAATTTTCTTTGACGGGTTAGCCTTTACGTTCGAATTATAAGCCTCAGCCATTAGTGAGTCCAACCGGCTAAGCTGAGCATTGCCGCAGATGGTCATTTCCGTAGAGGTCGAGGCCTTGGCGCAATCAAAGGAAGGATCGGCCGAAAGGGAAGCCATTTCCCCTGAGAGAATTATCAAAAACGCTGTTGCCAGGGCGAGCGAAAACAAGGTAAAGGCTGGACCACCCCTTCCGAGAAATACACTATTTTGGTTATGTTTTTCGGACATGTCGGGCTCCACGATAAAATAGTCTAATAAATATGAAGGTCATAGACAATTATTCATTAACGACTATGCGTGTAAGCAATTTAAAATTTACCCATTTCCTAGTTTCTAGTGGTTTTAACAAGAATTGTTGTGGAATAAATACGAAATGGCTGAGTTATTTTGGTTAAGACATAATAATCCGTATATTTAATACACACTAATCGCTAAACAGAAATTAATTTAAGCGTTATTGCTAAATTTCTCTTGATAATACCCTATTTTATTTTTAAACATTGATCTATTTGGCGTCTAAAGGGCTATAGCGATATTTTAATTGACCTAAAAATAAGCTAAGGCTAGTTACTATCGGTAAATTTAAGGCTCTCAAAATAAGATACGCAAGTTTGATTATTGTTTAAATATTCGTTTAATTTAATAATTTTATTTTTATTATTATTATTAATGACAGAAGGATCAGTATCGGATACATATGTCCAATTACCACATTCCATTTTTATTATTTTATCGCCCCTTAACGTAAATTGTATAACTTCAGCGGTATTGCTATAATTTCCATCATCATAGGTAAAGATACCATAGCGTAAAAATAGGGAAATTGGTTGGCCATCGGCGGTAACGGAGCTTGTTTGATCGACAGAGCCAGGAACAGTTTTAGCCAAAATGTTCCATAACCCATTAAGTTTATTGTTGTCCCAAGAACCGTTAGTCTGAAAGGCTGAAGCGGGCGAGTTATTGGGAGTATTTTGGATGACAACAGATAAATATTCGCCGTAATCACCGCCAGATTCCTCATCTTCATATGAAAATAGCTGCAAATACTCATCAGTGGAGAATTCGGTAGCTAATATATAGGTGGGAGGATATCGAAGAGTAAAGTCGTGGCCTTTCGTTTTAGGATTACCTTTAGTATCGTACGTTAGCCAATTTGACGGGGTTTTATCTGAACCTGAACCAGAAAGTTGACCAGTAGGTGTTTGTGGGCCAACGACGATTGTAAGAGGTTTAAAATCGTCAGCGTATATGTTCTTGGTTAAATCGTATCTCCTGCCATTTATCACTCCAGTCACTCTATTAATGACTAAATTTTCTTCAGCTATATCGGACAAAAGACGGCATGTTATATATCTGTCTACGTCTGAGCCACTAATTTCTGTGGGGCATTCCATATTGCCGTAGTTTGTCTCTATCGCTAAATTAGAGATCCCATTAATGTCGATCGTGGATAACGATTGAGAATCTATGGTAAAATCATATAGAAATAACCCATGGTTGGCCCATATGGCGTTAGAATTATAAATGCGCAAACCATGGCCCTCTTTTGGCCACGGGCCTATATTTTGGCCAAGGGCTTGCCCTGCAGAGCAAACTAAGAGCAATAATAGCAATAAATATTTAATTATCCACATAGTTCAATTATACTCCTTATATCTATATAAGAGAACATAATATATAATTTATAATCTCTATTTTATGGTTTATTTGATACAATATAAAATTTTTTTCTTCTACTCTAGATTATAAATGACTTAGTTATGATTCAAAATCAACATAATCGGGATTTGTCTTAATTAAAATTTTCTATTATAAGTAGAGTAGAGAACTGGGGAATTCGTTCACGATAACCCCAAGATTTTGGAAAGTTGGGACACGACCAGCGGGCGGATGCGTGGGTGGTCTGACCGATTCAGATGGGCATTATTACACTAAATGTCTAAAGTCAGCAGCCGACCACGTGAATGACCTCACGGTATCGCTTCCGTTATCCAGGTGATTTTCTTGGCCCAGCTTTTGTCTGATTTACTATCGAAAATCAAAAGCCAACCTTCGTTCACCAGCAAGCGATCCATATAGCCAAGAATCTGTGCCTGTGTCCACACGTTTTTGTTGTCTTTGAGATTAAGCTCAATCAAGTAAGTCAGCTCGGGGTACTTGATAACGATATCGGCGAAGCATAATCCATTCGCGTATTCATCGATGACCGTGGCCCCCAGTTGACTACCCTTTGATCAAAGGCGGTCAGTAAACCATAGGGAGCGGTTTCAAGGTAAAGAAGGCCCGGAAGGTATTTTTCGGCGCGCTCGGCCCAAATTTTTTGAAACTCCTTCAATAGGCCGGTAATGTCAATGGTCCAGCAATCCATCCATTTCCCGAACAGGTTACTTTGGATATCCGGCACTCGTGGCAACGCGGGCAAACATGTAGTGCTTCGATGGAACGTAAGGGCCAGCGGTGTTAACCGACTTGGGTTGGTTTGTTGGAATTTACAGCTAGTTTTTTCAAATCGGTCCAGCTTCTCCGAGGCGGATGATTTCAAGAAGTAAGCGAGGGACGAAATAGCGTGAGCCTCGGAAGGTAACTTAACATACATAGAAACGTGACTTGGGACAACTCAAAGTTACAAGTTTTCAAGCTTACTGGCTGGGACGATATCAAGCTGGGCCATAAACATTCGCCTTTTCGCGGGATGAAACCAAGGCCATCCAAATCATTTATCGCCGGGTGTGGGTCAATTTTTATGGTCTCGGGCATAACATTCGGCGGGCCAAGAAAGCGCAGGAAAGTCTGGCTGAAGTTCCGTGAACGGGTACTTCAGTCAAGTTAACTAGGCCTGAACCTGGGCCCAGAATTTTCTTCTATTCTTTCCCAAGAGATATTTTTATGATCCCAAATTGCGTCTTCAGTTTCATGCTTTATAAATAGCTTCAAGAAATTATTCAAATAAGAATAAATTACGTGTAATTTTGTTTATTTTCAACGTTTTTTAATTTTTCATACGCATGTTGTAGTTCTTGCTGTCTATAAAAAAACCTATCGAATGTATATATTTTATTTGAAGAATTTTCTAAATATGTAAATATTTCAGATAGTTTAATAGTCACACAATTAGAAATAGTATATATATACCAAATCTTTTACGCGTCTGAAAAGTTTTTCACTAGAGATAGCGCTTATTTTACTACTCAAGATTGATACAGGTAAAATACCTCGTATTGTTAAATTTCTATGCGAATATGTTTTACTATTTAATTAACCTTTATCTGTAATATCTAAATCTATTTTAAAAATAAGTTGGTTTAACGGTGAATCTATTATGTTAAATCCAGCTGTTTGGTTGGTTTCAATGTCACGTTTATGTACAACTTCTCAATTAGGATCTAGCTAGTGTTATCGATCCAAGTCGCATCTATATCTTTAGTTTGACGTATCAGTTTGACATAATAATTCTCTTATAGTATTAATTTAAAAATTAAGCCATGCTTGAATACAATATTCTCAAGCTCAGAAGTTAAACAATCTAGTATTTAATAAAGTTTTTGTAGAAATATTACATAATTATTGAAAAAAGATTTCATTATGACTTATAATTATAGTAATCTAGCGCCCAATCCTTCATTTCCTCAAACTTTTCCATATTTCTGGGAAGAATTTTCAAGCTATCAAAACTGCGTCCATGAGAATAATAATAACTTGAAAGAGATTCAACTAGTGGTTGCGGATCGATGTTATCGTAATCGTCTAACATATCATTAACCGTTTGATTGATTGAAGTACACCGAAGATTGAATTTAGTGTCAATTTCAAGATGATCAAACGTGTCAACAAGGCGATAATCAACCCCTTGTATCTCGATCGCTTTCATAGCGTAAACTTCTATCGTTGTTTCATATAACCATCCCAAAAAAAGCTGATGACACTCCAACGCTGAGGTTTGACGCAATACCACGTCCTCTCCGCCAACAACATGGTTAAACCATTCTGAAATAAACAAAAAATCGCAGCTAGTTACGCCAGACATGATTATACCTAATGAAAATGGGGCAAACTGACAGAAATTGAAAAATATAAGCTTCTGTCCGCCTCTCGAAATTAGTCCCCAAACGGCAGCCCAACTCTGATTTGTATTAGGGACAGGCATTAACTGAAGCGAAACGAACAGAGCTGACAGCGACTAAGCGTAAAAAGTTGATGATACAGTGTTCCAACGATCGGAACGACAGAAACAGCCAGCTCAGTAAAATTCTAACATCCCTTTGCGATGTGTCAAAAACAGCAATTCTAATTTTGAAAACCTAAGATTTTGGCATGAAAATTGCCAAATATTAAAGTATAGGTTTTTCTAATAATATGAAACAATTGTAACTTTTAAAGATATTTAGAATTAACGAATAAATGAATAAGTTGAAAAAATTATTAATGGAATAGAACATTAATCCTTAATTCGCATTTTTCCTCGTTCGAACAAGAGTATTATTTAAGACAGCGATGATCATCCTTCAATATTTTCATTATAAATATCTAATAGTTTGTGATAGGTAAAAATTCTACCGCGTTTCTTTGAGGTCAACTCTTTTACGATGCCAAGTTTTCGCAAGCGCTCCAATGAACGGTTTACGGTCATCACAGTTAGACCAGTATCCTTTGACAAAGAAATGCTTGTGCCTATAGGACGCTTTAGAAGCGTTTGGTGGATTTTTTGAACTGACGCGGCGGCTCGGCCCAATTCAAATATTGACTTTTGATCATCTATTGATAATTGATGTATTTTTTTAGCTTTTTCAACCGCGCCAGTGGCGGTGAAGTCAACCGCCTCCGCAAAAAAGTGGAGCCAAGATTCCCAGTCCCCTGTCAGCCGAACTTGGTTCAGTAAATTATAGTACTTATCCCGATGTGTTTTAAAATATAGACTTAGATATAGTATAGGTTCTTTAAGTATTTTTTCATAGCACAACAATAGTATTATTAATAGTCGCCCCAAACGTCCATTACCATCTAAAAATGGGTGAATTGTTTCAAATTGGACGTGGGCAAAGGCCGCTTTTAATAAGCCTGGAGTTGCATTCGGGATATTATTTAAAAAAAACTCTAAGTTGCTGATACAGCCCGGTATTTGAAAATAAGGAGGCGGCACAAATGAAGCTGTTCCTGGGCGCGTGCCGCCTATCCAGTTCTGGCTCCGCCTGAACTCCCCCGGTGTTTGATTTTCACCCCTAGTATTGCGCAGCAGCTCCAGATGAATATCTCTAAGGAGCCTTCCCGACAGTGGGAAGCCTTCGTTTAGCCGTTTTAGGCCGTACTCTAACGCAGCCACATAATTGCTGACCTCTCTGGCGTCGTTAATAGGCACGCCAGAGTCTTCATCAAGCTCAAACAGGAGCAGTTCTGACAAAGATGACTGGGTGCCTTCAATTTTGGAAGACAGCACCGCTTCTTGGCGTACATAAATGTATTGAAACATATAGGGGTCAGGAAGCAAGGCGGAGAGGGAGTCTAGCCTCCCAAGCGCCAACATGGCTTTATTGATTGTATCGAACAGACCGTTAGTCCAATCAATCGGGGGATTTGGCGGAAGCGGAAAGGGAACGAACGCGTTGACGGTTTCACCCATGGTGACAGTGGTTGCATACTTTCCCTGAAGTCCTCGTATCATTTCCCCCAACCTGGCTGAAATGGATTCGTTAATATAGGAAAACCCCTTTTCCTATATTAAGCGCTCGCGTTATTATAGGTTGTGTTAGTATCTCACAGCTGGTTGGTTATCTCAAGCCGAAGCCGGGTTTTTTACAGGGCGACCGCGTCAAAATTATTTTAAAGTTGCGGCAATTTTGGTCATTTCTGGCAATAAATTTGCTTTCACTTCCGACCCGTTTTCGTCAATCTTTAGGCGAGACCTTTTTAGCTCTCTCTTTGGTGAACAGTTCAAGAGATAGTCTCTCGAGTGATGTTACTGACGGGTCATATTATCTAAATTATCCTGAATACGGCATAATATAAAAATAGACGACTTGACTTGTCCAATTTTTGACGGATATCTTGTCTAATATACGATCATAATTTAATTCTAATATTTGCTGGTAGCGGAAAAAAGATAATATTTAGATTAATAAGACTATAAATTAGTTGTCAATGTTAATGTTGAGCAAGACAGATTTCTCAATAACGTTTGTACAACTTGAACTGTCAATTTCTGGACAACTCAATCCGTCAGCAACACTTATCGGGTACGCCCTTTTGGCCGCCCTGACCGATATGCGCTCCAATGTCAACAACTTAAGCTTGCTCGGCTAGCTTGCTTTTCTGGAGACCGGATAGCATCCGCTCAATTAGCGGCCCTCAGATTATGACGCTCATCCACAGTCACGGTCAGGCGTCTTA
>JAIRNQ010000050.1 GCA_031257955.1 Deltaproteobacteria bacterium
CCCCCGCAGCTTTACTTGACGATCCTTCCGGCCCAGAAAGTGAAATTCCCCGCGGCTTCCTCGGTAGGCCAGATCGCCGGTTAGGTACATTCGCTCGGCCCGGTGCTCGGGAGGCGCCAAATCCTTAAAGGGATCCGCGACAAAGGCGGCGCTCTCGGGTTGCCCCAGATAGCCCAAAGCGACTTGGACCCCGCCGATGGCTATTTCCCCAGGAAAATATGGCGGGACCGTCCGGAGAGCCTCGTCCAGGACGTACATGGGGCAGTTTGGCGCCGGGTAACCTATATCGGTGGGCCACAGACCTGGGATAGGCGGGGAGAGGCAACTGGTGACCGTAGTTTCGGTTGGCCCGTAGGCGTTTATCAGCAAGCAGTCGTCGCCGCCCTTGAGTTCCATGGGTGGCGGAAAAACCCCGCCGCCAAATACCAGAGTCTTAAGGTTATCGACAGGGTAGTTACTGATATATATCTGCCCAAGCTGGGGTGGCAGCCACAAATGGGTCAGGCGGCTATCCTTGGCGGCCTTATAAATGGCCCCAACGCCTAACCTCTCTTCCGAGTCAAAGACGCGAGCGGTCGCCCCAACCATTAGGGGGCAAAGGAGTTCGACGAGTGAGACGTCAAAGGTCCAGGCGGCGAAGGCCCCAGAGATGTCCCCAGGGTTAAGGTTTAAGGCCACGGGATACCAGAAGGCGTGATTGGCGATGGCGCGGTGACTGATGACAACACCCTTGGGCCTACCCGTGGTTCCCGAGGTATAGAAAACATAAGCCGGATCGTCCAGCGAGCTTGGACGGTCCGGGCCCGAGGGCGTATTCCCGGCAGCCCCTAGGGGGAGATGGGGCTCGATAACCTTCGGGGCCAAATCCGGGCCAAGATCCGGGCCCATGTCCGGGCTTAGGACTATGGCCGCCAGAGAGGGCTTGGCCTTCAGTATTTCGGCGATAAGCGCGGGGTCGACCAAAGAATCGGTCAGAAGGAGGGAAGCCTGGGTTTCGTCTAGCTGATAGAGAAGCCTATCCAAGGGCGATTGGTGGTCAAGGGGAGTAAAGACGGCTTTGGCCGACATGGTTGCCAAAAGGGCGACGGGGTAGGCGATGGAGCGATCGAAGAGCAAAGCCACCACCGGAAGGCCCACCGGAGGGCCTAAAAGATCGGGCCTTGGGGTCTCCCGGGATCTGGGCAGCCTTTCCGTTATGAGCTGGCCTATGGACCGCGTCAGCGCGAGAGTCTCTCGGTAGGTAAGGCTGGCCTTTCGGCCGGTAAAGGCCAATCTTTCGGGAAATTGGCCCACGTTCTTGGCGAGAGCCTCTAAAATCGAGAGTTCCCCATAATCCTTGGCCGGGGCGTTGTTAACCTGGACCAACTCCTTGGCCCTCTCCGGGGAGCAAAGGGGGACGTCCTTTATGAGAGTCTCGGGGTTCCTCAGCGCTTCCTTAATCACGGTAAGGTAAGCCTCGGCTATGGAACTAACGGCGGCGGGCGGGAAGGAATTTTTATCGTAGGTTAGATCCAAAACGAGTTGGCCGCCGTCGCCTTCCCGATCCCAGTTGACGGACAGGGGAAAGCCCATATCCTGGGTAGTCTCGTCGATGCCGACGATACCTATGTCCTCTGGCCACTTTTGGAACGGGCGATAATTAAGAATGTGGTTAAGCAGTCCAGGGCCAACGATAGAAGCCATGGCCGCCGATTTACTGGCGGCCGCGGCGTTTAGGGCTTCGCCTAGGGGCAGGATCGAGTGGGGCAGGCTAGATCCGATTTCGTCGGTCACCCGGGCGACCAGCTGGCTAAAGGTGATGTCCGGGTCTACGGGGATAACCCTGGGGACGGTCAGAAGACACGGCCCTATGACGTTTTCCTGGCCAGCCAAGGGTAGGGAGCGGCCGTTATGGACGGCGGCGTAAGAGACGACGCCCACTCGAGCCCCCTTGGCGGCTACCAGGGCCCAGGCGGCCTCCAGAAAAAAGGCTGGGGTGGCGCGTAATTTTCCCGCCGTCCTGAGGATGGACTCGGTTAACTCCGGGTCCAGCTTCTCGACATGCTTTAAGTGGATTCCAGAAAGGGGCCCAGGTTTATAACCTGGGAGCTCGGTCGCCTCGGTCAGGCGGCCAAGGCTATCGGCCCAGCGCTCTCTCGCCTTTTGACGGTCTTGGGCGAGTATGGCGGCCATATAATCGGACCAGGTGGTTTTACTTTCAAACTCTAGGCCGCCAAGGAGCCATCCAAACACGAGGCCCACGCTCCAGGCGTCCAGGCATAAATGGTGGGCCGTAAGGATTAGTTCATAGCCGCCGTTGGGTCTGGCCAGTAAAGCCAATCTGATAAGCGGCCCACGCCCCAGATCCCCAATCAATTCATACTGGCTCGCCTCAATGGCCATTATCCTGGCCTTAAGCTTATCCGGGGGCGTAGCCGAGAGATCTTCCTCGTATAAAACTGAGCTTAAATCGGGTGGGCTCTCGGAGATAACCTGCCATGGCCCCTCGGGACGCGTCTGGCCGTTCCCCTTACCCAAGGCCTGGCCCCCGCCGGCGGGGGCGTTTTGAAAGGTGAGGCGGAAGACGTCAGCCTCGTTTATCAGCCTAGTCAGGCGAGACAAAAACGCTTTGCGGTCCAGATGGGATAGGGTTAAACGAAATCGTTCCCTATAAGTCCCTTGGCCCGAAAGGCCCATCTGACTCAGAATGGCTTTCTGGAACGGGGCCAGGGGCAGGAAGGTCGCAGTCGATTTTTTTTGGGGCGCCTCGGCCAAGTCTGTCTTGAGGCTTTTGGGTATTTCGAAAGGCGCGCGCTCTTGAAGCCGATCTCCCATGGCCATGTCGAGACTGGTTTGGACAAGTGGGGCCCCGATTTCTTGGGTGCCCTGGCAGGGGACGCCCTGGCTGGGGGCGTCTCGAATTCGTCCGGTGGGTGCCGATCCGGGCCAGTTCGGGCCTATGGCCCCGACCGGGCTAGGGCCAGGCTCGCCAACGGCGGGCTCACTCGTCGGGGGCATATTGGGGGATGGTTTGGTGGGTCCGCCGGGCCCGCCTGAACCGTGGCCACCGGGGTCGCCTGGGCCTGGGCCGCCAGGGCCACTTGGGGGACTTGTCTCGGGGCCGTCCGGGGTCAAGAGGCCGGCCAGCTCGCTAAGGGTCTGGTAGAGGTAAAAGTCCTGGGCGTTGAGGTTATGGTAGCCCATGGCCTGGAGGGTAGAGGTGACGGTGATGACCTTGACCGAGTCACCGCCTAAGGCGAAAAAATTGTCCGTTCGTCCAACCGCGGAAAGGCCCAAAACGGAGGCCCAGACCTTAGCCAGGAGGACCTCCGCCTCAGTTTGTGGCGGCTCGTTGGCATTGGACTCAAAAACGGGCTGGGGTAAGGCCTTAAGGTCACTTTTTCCCGTCGTGGCCAGAGGGAGGTCGGCGATGGCGGTAAAACCGTTTGGGACCATATAGGCTGGGAGGTTAAGGGTCAGAAACCGCCTTATCTCGTCTAAGTCAACGTCCGCCGGCGAGACGTAACCCCAGAGGATATCCCCCCGACCCTCGGGATTTAGCTTAACCACCAAAGCCTGTTTGACGAGACCATTATTGAGCAACAGACGCTCGATCTCGCCCGGCTCGATCCTCTGGCCCCGAATCTTAATTTGGCGATCAAATCGGCTCAGGTAGCTGACGTCCCCATTGGGGGTTAGCGTGCAGCGATCCCCGGTGTGGTAAATATGCTCAAAGCCCGGTATGGGTTGACCATGGCTATCCCTTGGGGGATAAGGGTTTGGCTCAATGGCCTTAGCGGTGAGTTCTGGCTGGCCGAGGTAACCTTTGGAGAGTAAAACCCCCGATATGACCAGTTCCCCTTGGCGTCCGGGAGGGCAGAGCCGACCCTGTTTATCCAGGATTATCCCTTGGGTCTGGTTCAACGGGCGACCGATGGGGGGCGGGCTTGTGCCATCTAAGAGGAAGACGTGGGAAGTGACCGTGCACTCGGTTGGCCCATAGGTGTTGTATGCTTTGTAATCGCCCCTTGGGGTGGCCATATTGGTGGCCTCCCCGCAACTACACAGAACCCTGAGATCGGGTAAGTCCTCTCCAGGCAAAAGCTCGGCGACTTTGGCGATTAAGGTGCTGTAGGTAATCCGATGGGTTTTAAGATAATCCCAGAGTTTAGCCCCGTCATGGCGATCCTCTTCCGAGATTATGTGGAGTTCCGCCCCAGCGATGAGCGGCGAGACGATATCCCATATGGAAATGTCGAAAGTGAAGGGCGAGAAGCAAGAGACGCGATCGTCTGGGGTAATCCCGAAGAACTCCACGGTCCAATGGATTAGGTTATTTAGACTACCCCTATGGATCATGACCCCTTTGGGAACGCCGGTAGAGCCGGAGGTGTAGAGGACATAGGCCAGCTGTTCTTTTAGGACCTTGGGGGCTTCTTTTCGAGATTCTATGAGGTTTTCTTGGCTCTGAGGCGATTTTGGATCGAAGCATGGATCGTTAGGGTTGAGCCAAAGGATATCCTCATCAAGAAAGTCAGGTCTCGACAGACCAATGAAGACTTTAACGTTAGCGTCTTTAAATAAATTTTTAAGTCTTTCCTCTGGAGTGTCTTCTAAAAATGGAATGAAACAGAGTCCAGCCTTAAATACCCCAAACATGGCCACGACGTGCCATGGAATTCTAGGAAGAATAGAGGCAATTCCCGTGTCTCTAGGTAAATTAAGACGATTTAAGGCACCGTATAGGAGGTTAATCCTCTCTAAAAACTCTTGGTAGGTAAGGCGCTGGCCAGCCCCGAAGACGGCGATTTTATCCGGATAGGCTTTAACCGTTCTCTCTAGCCGATCGACAATCTCAAAATCGTCTGGGGGCCGATTTAGGTTAACCATGGCTGGCCAAAGTTTATCCAGCCAGGAGCCGTCGGCCTTGGTCTGGAGATCGATGACCTTGACCCCAGGGCCAAAGGTCTCGGTCTGGGTTACCAACTTAACCAGAGCCAGGAAATAGTTGGCGACGATCTCGGCCATTCGCTCGGTCATGGCCTCGGAGTGAATGACGTTAACCTTTAGGCCATCGCCCATTTCGACGATGTCAAATGACAGATCGTAGAAGGTCCCTATGGTGGGAACCTCTATAGGCTCGGCTTTGCACCCCGGGAAGTTAGGAATCCGCGCGCCTCCTTGATCATAACTGAGCATTGTGGCGATCGGCGAGAAGCCCAAGGCTTCGGTTAGCTCCGCGGCGGTTACGTTTGGGTGCTCAATGGCCTCTAAGGTGGCTAGCTTGACGCCCTCGAAAAACGCCGGCGCGTCATCCTCGAGCTTAACCCTAAAATCCTGGGGGACTGCGGAAATGAAAAGCCCAATGGCCTCCATGGCCTCGTCGGTTTCACGGCCGTGGTAGGCGAGCCCCACGATAATGCGCTCAGCCCCGGTGAACCGATTGAGGGTCATGGCGAAAAGACCGTTTAGGAGCATGTTTAGGGTGACGCCCAGTTTTTTGGCCGCTGCCTTAAGAGCGTTTAAGGTTCCTAAATCGATCTCGCGCCACTTGGAAAAACCTCGACTGGAACCGCTTTTGGCCACGATGTCCAAGGGCAATTCCAAGGGCTCAAGGTCTTTTAACTTTTCCGTCCAATAGGCCAGATCGGCGATTGCCCGACCGTCGGTACCACTTCCGTCTGTACCCCGCCCGGCGGTACCAGTATCGTCGGTCCCCCGCTCGGCGATTCCCCGCCCGGCGGAACCACTGCCGTCGGTACCCCGCCCGGCGGTACCAGTATCGTCGGTACCCCGCTCGGCGATTCCCCGCCCGGCGGAACCACTTCCATCGGTACCACTGGCGTCGGTACCCCGCCCGGCGGAACCGGTTCCGTCGGTAACCCGCCCTTCAGCCAAATATTTTTCCCTGGCCTCGGCCACCTGGTCCATAGTTTTCCGCTTGGGGAGTTTTTGGCCATTCATGAGGAGGTTTAAATCGTCGATCAGATAGCCTAGGGATATCCCATCCATGATCAGGTGAGAGGCGTCCAGAAGAAACAAACGCTCCCCGTCTAGCTCATAGAGGCCCGCTCGCCATAGGGGAGGAGCGTCGAGGGAGTAAGGCCGCGAGACGTGCGCAGCCAAGTCCGCTATGGTGGTCCCTTCAGGAAAACTGGTTCTATCCAAATGGAAGGGGACGTAATCATGGGTCTCGGTAACCAGATCCCCGCCTAAATGCTTAAGGCCGGTTCTAAGCCATTCGTGGCGTTCCGCGAGAAGTCCCAATGCGGTCTCCAGCGCCTCAAGGTCAATGTCTCCCAAGAGACGGTAGCCCACGGTCAGATGATAAGCGTCTTGCCCACCCTCCTTAAGACTGGCCGCGTAAAAGCCCCTCATGGTTGGGCTCATGGGCCTAAAAATCTTGGGCGCCCCATTTTCCAGATCTGGCCCGAACTCGAAGCCAGCCGCCCTTATGTCCCTAACCGACGCCTTAACGGCTTCCTCAAAAAAAGCGATGTCGGCTTGGTCGTGGACGGTGGCCAGGGTACAGGTCCGGCGCTCCCAGACGAAGACGCCTTTGTGTCCAAGGAGAAGGTAAAAAAGGTCTAGTTCCAGTGGGTTACACATGGCCGACCAAGGCCCATAACCCTCTATGACGAATTGGGCCCCAAAGTTGGCCATCCGAAGGGGCACTCGTTCTTGGCTAAACCAGAAGTTCAGACGGGCGGCCAGATCGTCGGTGGCTTGTTTAGCCTTGGCCTGGAGGGCCGGGCCTCTTTCTCTCATATGCGCGATAGAGGCTTTGGCCGCTTCTAGGCTTAGAGGGTGACGGCAGAAGGTGCCCCCGTAGACTATGACCTCTGGGGAGGGTCCGCCTTCCTGGCCGGTGCCGCCGTCAATGGCGTTTAGCCATTTGGCTTGGCCAGCCACCACCCCCAAGGGCAGCCCGCCTCCAATCACCTTGCCATAGAGGCACATGTCAGCCTTGATCCCGAAATACTCCTGGGCGCCACCTGGGGCGATCCTGAAGCCGTTGATCATCTCGTCGAAGATGAGGGCGATGCCCTTGTTCCTCGTAAGTATTCTGAGCCTTTTTAAAAAACTTTGTGGTTGTAGGGACGGTTTACGGCTTTGAACGGGTTCCACCAAAACGGCGGCCAAACGATGGGCCTCTTTCGCGATTGTCTCTAGGGCCTCTTCGGTTCCGTAGTCCAGAACCAGCAGATCGGCGACCATGCCTGGCTGGGTTCCCGGCGAGTAGGTCACTGGACGACCTTGAAAGTCTTCGGCTAGAATCCCATCGAAGGTCCCATGGTAGGAACCGTTAAAGATGGCCACCAGCGGCCTTTTGGTCACGGCCCTGGCGATTCTCATGGAAAACATGACCGCCTCGGAACCGGTGTTACAGAACGAGACTCTCTCGTGGCCAGTCAGTTCGGCGATGCCTTTGGCCACCTCGCCCGCCAGATCGCACTGCGGTCCCAGCCCATACCCCACGCTTAGGCGTCTTGCCAGAGCCTGGTTCACGTACTCGGGGTTATGGCCTAAGAAATTAACTCCCATGCCCAAAGACACGTCGAGATACTCGTTGCCGTCAATGTCTCTGAAACGGCCCCCATAAGTACTCTCGGCCACGATGGGATAGGCCAGCTCGGACAAAGCCTCCCGGTAATGAAGCGACGACTTCCAGTCGGTGAGCTCGGGGTAGGCCAGATACCGGGCCTTGGATTTTGCCGTTCTGGCCAGATGGGTTTCAATCAAGCCTAAGACGAACTCCCGTCTGGACCCGGTCAGTTCCTCCTCCTCAAAGACAAAACCCCGAAAGTTTCTACTCAGCCGCTCTGGGACTTCCCCTACCGATTCTCCTCTGGCCGCGCCGTCTTCCCAGGCGGGTCTACCCTCCTGGCCTTGGTCCTTGGCCCGGCTTGGCCGCTCGCCCGGGTCTTGGCCAAAACTTGCGCCAGCACTCGGCCCAATGGCCGATTTCTCACTGGCCGCGAGCGGAGCGGTTAAAGACAGATTGCTCCACTGGGCGGAAAAAAGATCCCGCATTGTCTCCATTTGGAGTTGAAAAAGGCTCATTTGGTAAGGGATCAAGTCATCCGGGCCATTTCCTTTTGACGAAGGCTCGCCCCGCGTCGGTGTGGGCCGAACCCGTTTAGGCACCTCGGCTGGGGCCTCGTCCTTGGTCTCGGCTGGGGCCTCGTCCTTGGTCTCGGCTAGCCTCCCTGGGCCTTCAAAATGGCCAACTGAGGCGACCGGGACGGCGACCAAGTCCCCGGTGTCTTTGGGAGAGGCCTTTTCAATAGTATCCACGAACTCCTTATGGACGTTGGCGTCAACGTATTGGGCCAGGATTCTCAAGGACGGTCGATTGGTCATGAACCAGCGAGCGCTTAAATTGAGGCCGAAGTGGGTCTCAATCGCTCGGGCTAACTTTATGATCATCAATGAGTCAAGGCCCAACTCCAGGAGTCCAACCTCAACGTCCAGCTCCTCAGGACTTATATTGAAATTCTTTTGAGTTATGGACTTAAGAGTCTCAAGAGTCGATTCGTTAGACATCAAGACCTTCTTTACGTGACGCGAGGATTTTATCGACGCGAAGATTTGAGCGATCGGAAAAATATCAATTTTTAGCGATTGTTACTATTACTATACTGGCCATTATATTTATTGTCGCAATAGAATGAAATAAAAAACACAAGTTATGTACAATTGAATTACCCTTAACCAGGGAAATCTTCTCCTTGACAAGATCTGGCGCAATTCCTTGGGCGAGCGCTTTAATGTCCTTACGCCGAGATGTCGTTTTCTCGCGGGTAGCGGGGTAACCGCTAATTATGGGCAATCCCTCAGCCAAAGCGCCCAGCTTAAACGGCCCGATATCCTTAAATGCGCCTTTACATATATTGGTCGGCCTCTCTGGGCCAATATTGCCGAAAAGGACAATCGGGTCAGTCCTGAAGCCTAATGCGGCGGCCACGAATTGTGTAGTTTTTTGGCGGATTATCGCTTTTGTCTCTGTCGTCCGGAAAGACGGGCCAGTCGCCCATACGCGGTTTCCTCTGGGCCTTAAGCGATATCGCGCGGGTTAGGCGGCGATATCCAGTTAGTAAAGGCGCGGCGCTTCCAATAAATGAAACGCCCCGTTTTTGGCTATGGGCCATAATTGAATTAGGGAGTTCACCCCTTCTGGGAACTCCCTTTAGTAAAGTTTTTGACGCGGAGTAAACTTTGTCCCAAAACCCCTGGTTATGTTACTTAAATCCAGCTAGCGGAAGAATTGAGACTAAAACTGGGCTTGGGAGATTTTAAGGACGCGAACAATACTGGCGATATGGTAAAAGTGCCCCCAACTTCACAAAAATATGAGATGTTTTGCGTGGGAAAAGTGATTATGAGGTACTTACTATGCTGGGCCACTTCACGGGACGAGAAGAAAAAACTTCGCGTCCCGTGGGGCGAATGGGTGGAAAGGATTAGAAGCTATATCTGAGACCAAGATTGAATTGATGTCGATCTTGGCCGCTGGCGAGCTGACCGTCATAACTAAGGTTAAAGCTAAACCCTTGGTCCGTCGTGTCTACCAGTTCGACGGACGCGCCCACGGCCAGAGCGTTTTTGGGATTGCCAGAGGTCCTGGTGATAAAAGAATTGGCCGGCGAGCCAGTGAAATAGCCCCTGGAGACCGGATCCACGTCGCCATAGAGGTGTTCCCAACCAACCGAAGCGCCTAAGACCATGGCCTTGGTCGCTCCGACGGAGATCTCGTAAGCCGCGCCTATACCCAAATAGGTCTGAAAGGTCTCGGCGCGAATTCCCTCCGTGGTCAAGGCGGCCAGTTGGTTGGCGGACGGCGTTTCCGACAATCCGTCTTGGGCGGTACTGAGGTAGTTTAGGTTGAGGCGGGGCCGCAGGTAAAACGATTGAGCTACTCGCCAGTTTAGGGTTAAATCTAGATCCATCCCAAAAAAGCTTTGGTTAAAGGTCCCCGAGAAGGTATCGGGGGAGTTAATCCCAACTGTCCGAGAGTAGTCGTTATCGATCTGGCCCACTGAGAAGGATCCAGAGAGAGTATAGTCCAGATCGCTTTTGATACTGTTCCGGTAGACCAACCCAGCCCCGAACAACAGAAGGTTACTGTTGACGTAAGAACTCAGGCGGTCATATTTAGATTTTGCGTGGCCCACGGACATAAAAGCGTGGAGGGAGGTGTGTTCTGTAGCCCTATGGAGAAGGCCCAGAGAGACTTGATTGCCTAAGGTCTGAAAGCCGCTGTAACCTAAAGCGCTGTCGCGGGTAAAGATAAAATGGCTTAATCCAGCGGATATTATCCATTTACTAAAGGGCTGGTCGGCCTCGCCGGCAGCCGGGGTGGCCAGACCGGTAGACACATTAGCTAGCTTAGACAAAGAACTGGAAAGAACGCGTTGATAAACTTGCCGGTAATAGTTTTGGCCAATGATCAACTGGTCCAAATGGCTCTCGGGAGACAGGTTGTCGCCATCGGCCAAGAGATCCATAACCTTGGCCGAATTGTGAACCCCAGCCGTGTGTAGCCTATAGGCGTCGTAAATGGAGGTGACATTGGGGGAGTAATCGCGGTTAAAACCCTGGACATTTACTGACACTTGCCCATTGTCAATAACAACGCTTCCCAGTGAATAAAGGTCATATAGTCCTAAAAGCGGTTTAATACCGTTAATGGTGGAATTGTCAGTTATCCCTTTAAATAAAACGATATCTTCTCCAAGCTCAGGAAGGTCCATATCTTTATAGCCAACAGTGGTACCGGGGGCTAAATTCAAATAAATTTTTGCGGTATCCTGAGCCTCTATGACCGGGTGGTAAATATCTTCGCTTAAAATGCGGCTGTCACCCTGGGTACTGAGAATTAAACTAGTTGAGGCGGGGGCCTCAGACTTAACCGCGCCAAAGAGAGTGGCATTATTAAGCTCTATGTTGGCGTTGGCGGCACTTTGAAAGTCATTGGAAATATGGATAGAGTTAAGGGCACCCGAGATAACCGACTCGTTGACGGATAGACTGCCGCCATTGTTAGTAATGTCCACGCCGTAGCCATCGCTGACGACGCAAGAATTTCTTAGTTCAACAACCCCACTCGCGGAGTTACCGAACTCTATTCCGGTCGCGAGGGCCTGAAAACCCGGTGCCGGTGGCGCCGCCGCCCTAGAGATTATCGAGCCACCATCCGATTCGAATGTTCCCTCCGCTACTTTAACGGCCACTGCCCCATTTCGTTTGGGATCGACGGGTTCGAAACACCCAGGCAGACCGGACTCGCCTGGGTTTGGGCAACCAACGTTTTCCTTTAAAGCCACGGCGTAACTGTCGGCTCGGATCTGGCCGCCTTGATTTAGGGTAACCGTATGGGTATTTACAATCGAAAGAGCCGTAACGGCTGAACCCACCGCGCTGACCTTTCCATCTATTGCCACGCCAGAGGAGGACTCTGCCACTAAAGCGACCGCCCTCTGACCATGCGCCTCAATGACCCCAGTATCACCGACGGTAAGATTGCTACCGGCGTTATTGGTGCTGACGGCGACGATATCCACGCCATAGGAGGCCACTTGCCCAAAAATTGTCTGGTTAGAATTGTTGATGGCCAAAAACGTGAAGGCGTCCGAGGTGTCTCCATTAGCCCGGCTTTCAATGCGAGCTTGTGCCGGTAAAACTAAGTCGCCTTCCACAGTTAAAGCGGTGACATTCGGGGAGCTTGTCCCGTAATAATAAAAGACGGGGTCAAGGGTTTGGAGAATCATCGGGGCCAAAGCCACCTCTCCCAAAGACAAGGCGTCGGTGTTGATAAAGTAGGCAAGCGGCTGCTCGGATAGAGGCTTGAATTCAAGGGTCTTCCCCAGAGGTATCGTAAGCGCCTCGGTGGTAGAGTAGCCCCCGCTTATGTTGAGAGTTGGATTTTCCTTGTAAGTGAACTTATATCCATCAGTAGTGTAAACTAAAGCCCCCGAGTTCTCCGATCGGTACTGCCTATAAAGTTGATCGGCCATGTTCATAAACAGGGCTTCCGAGGCCGAGTTGGTATAATAGCCAGCCTCGGTAACTATGGCGGAACCATTAACGTAGACGCTTAAGCCCAAATCAAAGCGGCCGGCGAGGTTTACTGCCTGACCGTTATGGGTTAGCCAGCCAGAAAAGGAGGCGCTACCAGGAATGGCCCCAGCGTGACCGACGGATGTCAGCGTCATTTGGGGACCAAGCGTCGCCGTTTCGGGAGCGACGCCAGAGACGACTTGGGCGACGAAAAGCCCTAACCCGTAATTTATAGCCTCCCCGTGTAAATCCATCAGGGCGGAGTTACCCGCTAACCACCTCATATTGTTCTCGTAGTCATAAAACTTTTTGAGGGCCTTGAGTAAGTCAGGCATGGTCGTGATGATGGCCCCACTGGTCCAGGCGAGGTTGGGCTCCAAATTTTTGATCTCCACGGCAAAAGTTGTGCCGATAAGCAGGTCAGAGCTATCCCCCTGGGCATCTTGTAGCTCGGTGTGGCTTATCCCAATTTTATTGGTAAGGTAATCATCTAATAAATGTGCAAAATTGTCGACGGTCAAAGCCTCGGCTATCCTGGCCAGGATAACGGCGTTACTGTTGGAGTACTGAGCCTGGAAAGGCTCATTTGGTGGCGCCATGGGCTGACCGTCAAGGGCCAACTCGATTAGGCGATCGTGAATGTGGTCTTGAGAATCATAACCATCGAGCACGCCATCAAGCGAGCCATAGCCGCCGTCGGCGTTAACCTCCAGGGCCGCTTGCCAATAATCAACCAGGGTGTTGGACATGCCAGGAGGGTTAACGGCCAGAAAGTTGGGTAAATCGGTGGTCATGTTCAATAATTCCCTGACTGTGTAATGACCAATCCTTTCCCCGGCGTTATCTGGCAACGCACTGTTAACGGCTGAATTTAGCAGTAAATCGTTTATGGTGGAGTCTAAGGTAAAGTTAGGGTTTCCCTCGAGTAAATCCAGAATGACCCCGGCCGTGAACATTTTTGTCTGACTGCCTATACGAAATTGTACGGTATCGCCGTCGATATCCAGGACCCCCGAATCCATGTGATATGAATGAACTGTCGAACCGTCGTTGCTATATCCGATTACGATATCTTTTCCCAGAGGAACGCCGAAGACATAGCTCAAGGACTCAGCCACGTCATCCGCGGCAGTTTGGGCCGGGGCCTGGGCCAACGCCGGCGCGGTATACCCTGGCGAAAAAGCGACCAGCAGAAAAAATGTGATCCCCAAAAATGCGGCTGGAAGAGTCAAACAGGCGCTAACTAACCGATGGACGTTTTTCTTGAGAGTAGACATAATCCTAAACACCTTACCTTTTGGTTATAGGTGTACTAAAAATACTGAATCGAGCGAAATAAAAAAAGTGATTCTGATTGTCCGAGTGATTTAAAGCACCCAATCAGTATATGATGAGTTAGTAGAAACACCTAAATATGAAAAATAGTTATATTTATGAACCAATAATAAATGAAATAGGCTGTCAGGCTTAGAAAAAATAAAAGGCACACTTAATCAAGGTGAAGTAAGCCCGATTTTTGGTGAATTCAGTCTAATAACTGAGTGGAATAAAAATAAATTATTAGCCTTCGAGCGTGATTAGGGTTTTTCTAATCGCTCAGACTTAATTATCTGTGCCCGAGTTTGGGGTTTTCGCGTCTTAAACAAACCGAGCGATTAAGGTTATAATCGCGTTCGCCCGTGCGGGTGGCGTTCCTCTCGGGAAAAGAGGATACCGTTCGCTAAAATCGATCGCAGAATGCCTAAAAAAACTAACCGTCGATTATCCCAAGGCCGTATCGGTCTTGGGACTCTCCACGGTATTAATCTTGAGACTTTGGGTAAATTAATTACCTTTTGGAAGCGACAAGGTCTCTGGGTAGCCTAGCTTTATCGGGATTAAGCCTCGCTGGCCTCCTCGGCCGCGGGCTTGCTGCCGCTGAACAACCCCTTGACTTTGGCCTTGCTGGACTCAAAGCCATCCTTGATCTCTTTGGCGATGGTCTTGACCTCTTGGTCGTCGATGGACTCGCCCTTAGCGAAACGCTTGGCGAAAGCGTGACCGACCAGATAGGTGGCCGTGGCGAAGGAGAGGGACCCACCGGCGAGGCCAAGGGATTGGCCAACAACTGGCACGTAGCGCAGGAGACCGCTGATACTTGGGGCGACCAAAACGGGCGTCAGACTGCCCAGGATGAGAGCTAACACCTTGCGGACCCAACGCTGGTTGAAAGTTACGTTATAGGCTTCGCTGAGGCGGTAAATTAGCTCCAGCTGGACAGCCGTCAAGGCCCCCAAAT
>JAIRNQ010000128.1 GCA_031257955.1 Deltaproteobacteria bacterium
GTCCTTACCCGCCGCGGCTAGCCGAGGCGGGAGGCGCGTAAACCCGGCGGCTTATAGCTTGGCCTTCAGTTCCTGGACCGTTTTCCAGGTAGGCAGAGGAATGGGTATGCCCTCGGCCAGGTTTTTAGCCCTCTGGCCGTCCTCGATCTCGCCGGGCATGAATATTTGGGTGAAACCCTTGGCCAGGCGCGAGCTTTTCATGCGGCTGACGGAGTCCTCGATTTCTCGGTAGTATATTTCGGGGTTGATGAAATCGTCAATATTTATGAAAATGGCGAAGTGGCCGACGTCTTGGTGCTTATCCAAGTCGCCAAACAGGGAACAGATGTGATGCCCATGGTTTGAGCCGATAAGTATGCCGCTTAAGATATCTATGGCCAGCGACAGGCCGAAGCCCTTGGGCCCCGCGGCCGGGAGCATGATACCTTCCAGAGCTTCCTTGGGATTGGTCGTGGGCTCGCCGTTTTTGTTAAGGGCCACGCCTTCCGGAAGGGTCGTCCCTTGGCGCTCGGCGATAAAGACTTTACCCCTGGCGAAGGCCGTGGTGGCCATGTCCAGGATGATGGGTACCCCTTTGGTCGGAAAGCCGAAAGATAGGGGGTTGGTACCCACGCATAAATCCATTCCGCCCCAGGGGGCCATGAGGGGCGTGGAATTGGTGCAGGCGAAGCCGATCAGGCCGGCCTTGGCCGCTCGCTCAGTGTAGAAGCAGGTTGCCCCAAAGTGGTTGGAATTGGCCACGGCAACGATGGCCACGGCGTTTTGGCGAGCCTTTTCAAGGCCCAAGTCCACGGCCTTGACCATGGCCACCTGGCCCAGACCATGGTTGGCGTTTAACAAAAGAAGGCTGCCTTTGTCTTTGACCACCTCCAATTTAGTGACCGGGTTATAGCCGCCGGCTTTGATCCTCTGGACGTATATGTCTAGCCATCTAATGCCGTGAGATTCGATGCCTTTGGCGTTGGTGTCGGCCATGACTTCGGCCACGACTTCGGCGTCCTCCGGCGGAACGCCGACTTTGGCCAGGATTGAGGAAATTGTCTCTTTCAATTCAACTTTGGTCACCTTGACCATTTCTTCAACTGCCACGTTATTCACCGATGGCCCTCTCGGGGCGGATAGGCTGGGTCTGGGCAAAGCCTTCCCAGCTTTGGGGATTGTTAAGCGGCGGGGCGTTCAACCGAGGCCGCGGAAGTCAAAGGCTTCAAGTGTCTCTTTCGCCAGGAGAAAATCAACAGCCCGGCGATCACGCACAGCCCTAGGGCGTCGGTGAAGACCGTGGGGACGATTAGCATAAACGCCGCCGAGGCACCCAAAAGACGTTCCGCGAGGTTGGCTTGGGTAAAAAACCAGCCGGAAATGGCCCCGGCCAGCGTCCAGATGCCCAGGGCGCCGGTGAAGCAGACCCAGGCGATCCATAGTCCGGTACCTTCCAACAGTAGGGCTTGGTCATAGGCGAAGATATAGGGGACGATAAAGCCGGAAAAGGTTAAAACGAAACCTTTCCAGCCGGTGCGACTGGGATCGGCCCCGGCAATCCCAGCCGCCGTGTAGGCCGAAAGGGCTACCGGGGGCGTAACGAAGGAGAGCAGGGCGAAATAAAAGACGAACATATGGGCGGCCAGAAGTGGCACGCCCAATTGAATGATGATGGGGACCAAAAGCATAGCCACTATGATATAGGCGGATATGCTGGGCATACCCATGCCCAAGATGATGCAGACGATCATGACGGCGAGCAAACTTAGAAATATGTTGCCACCGGCTATGGCCACGAAAATGGAGCTTAGTTTTGTCCCCAAGGAAGAGGCGATCACCGCGCTTATAATGAGACCGGCCGTGGCGCAAGGAAGGGTTATGGCCGGAAGGCCCCTGACCGTGGCGACCATGGCCTGAATAAGCCTTTTGGGCGTCATCCGCGTTTCCTTACGGATGAAACTTATCGCGATCAATAGCCCGGTAGTGATAAGTCCGGCCATCATAATGGATTTGCCGGTAGCGATGTAATAAATGAGAAGAAATAAGGGGATCATCATATGAATGAAACGTTTAACCGAACCCATAATGGCCGGCAACTGATCTTTGGTCTGACCCTTAAGCCCGTACTTTTGGGCGTAGAAGTCCACTTGGCAGAAGATCCCGAAATAATAAAAGACGGAGGGGATAATGGCGGCCAAGGCGATGTTGGCGTAGGAAATCCCCGTCGTTTCGGCCATGACGAAAGCGGCGGCCCCCATGATTGGAGGCATGAGCTGTCCGCCCGTGGCCGCGGCGGCGGTAATGGCGCCGGCCATTTCCGGTTCAAAACCATTTTTCTTCATAATGGGAATGGTAAGGGATCCGACGCCCACCACGTTAGCCACGGCGCTTCCGCTGATCATGCCCATTAGGGCGCTGGAAACTATTTCGGCCTTGCCCGTTCCGCCCCTGAAGCGGCCGGCCACCCAGATAGCCGTGTCGATAAACAGTTGCCCGCCGCCACTGACCTCAAGGAAGGTCGTAAACAAAAGGAAATAGAAAACGTAAGTAACCACGGCGCCGGTGGCCGTGCCAAACATGCCGCCGGTGGACATGATGTTGGATTCCAGGAATATGGTCAAGGAAAACCCGGAATGGGCCAAAAGCCCTGGCAATACCGGTCCGAGAAAGCCATAGGCCACAAAGCCTATGGCCAGAAAGAGGAGGATGTTGCCGGCGATGCGCCTGGTACCCTCCAGGAGCATCAGCACCAAAGAAACGCCCACCACGTAGTCAATGGGCATCATGTCCTCAACGAAGGCTATTCTAAGTTCTAACCTTGAGGCCTCATGGAAGGCGTAAAAGACGCTGAAGGCGCAAAAGGCGATAAACACCCAGTTTACGACAGTCTCGAAACGATTTTTACTTTTCCGTAGGAACAGTAGCATCATCGATAGGGCCAAAAAAGCGATTCTGTGGGCCATGACAGGGATGGCGGTAAAATACATGGCGGCGATCTGAAGGGCCAGAAGGCCGAAGGCCAGCAGGGCCACGAATATGGTTCGCCAGTTTTCTTTAAGGTAATTCATGGTCATGACCTCAAGCGGGAGTGGGCTGAATAATGCCCAATTCGTCCCAAAGCGCGTATAATTCTTTTAGTGTGGCGCATTTTGGGGGTGGATTCATTTTGGAATAGCCCAGATCGGCCGACCACCGCAGCTTGCGTTTGGTCGCCTCCATCATGACTGGATCAAAACCGCTGTCTTCAATTAGTTCCATGCATTCTTCGGCCTCGATGGACCGGCGGGCCGCGTGGATGGTGTTACTGGTGACCAGTTGTCCCACGAGTTTGGTGAAGCCCTGGGTATCGAATGATTTTTGCAGGCCCTCCATGATTTCATCTTCTATGCCCAGCTGTCTGGCCGTCAGAAGCATTTCCAAGGTGATGGCTTCGATGCCTTTGATGAAGACGCTGCGGGTAAGTTTCATCTTAACCGCCCGGCCCGGTTCCAGGCCAACGAAGGTGAGATCCATGCCCAAGGGGCCCAATAATTCGATCATCTTTCTGGCGCCATTGCCTGAAACGATGGTTGGCGTTCGGTGTTTGTAAAGCGGTACCGCTCCCATGACCGAAGCGTCGGCGTAAAGCGCTCCCTTTTCCTCCAACAGTTGGCCCAACCGCAGTTTTATTTGTGGGCGATTGGTGGTAATGTCGGCTATCAGCTGCCCAGGCCTCAGGAAAGGTAGGGCTTGGGTCACGACGGATTCGGCGTGCTTGGCCGGGACGGCGACGAAAACGATATCGGCCCCCAGCAATTCGGGCAAATCATTTATCAATCGCACCGAAGTTTCTGCCGCCCTATTTTTTAGGGCGTTTATTTGTGCCTCAGTACCGCTTGAGAGTAAGACGTCGTAGGCGCCGATCCCATCCAGATTGTCCTCTTTAAAGCCCCGGCAAATTTGGTATGAAGCCTCGCCGAAACCAATAAAACCGATAGATTTGTCCATAAAGGCTCTCCAATGGGATTGTAATTAATTGTAACCTTTAAAGAGGAAAGGATTATTGCTTTAAATAATCCTTTCCATCTAAAAGGGCATTATTTAAAAGTAGCTATAAATAATGAAAGGGATATTACTTCAGATAGCCTTTTTCTTTAAAATATTTCTCCGAGCCTGGGTGGAGGGGAATGAAGCCGTTTAATTCTGTGCCGCCGGCCAATTCCGGCTCAAAGGCGTTCATGCTGGCGTGGGCGGCCACCAGTTTGTCTTTGTTCTCGCAAACGGCTTTGGTGATGGCGTAGGCCATTTCGTCGCTCATCTGATCGGTCGCGATGATGCCGGTTGGGTAGCCGATGGAGCGAACCCGCTCGGTAATGCCAGTGAACTCGTCCACCTCAAAATAGACCTCGGGCATGTGGCCGTACTTGTCGCTTAGGTATTTGGCCTCTTTCTCACCCACCGGCAAGAACTTTAGCCCGCCCCGTAGGCACATTTCAGTGATGTCCGGCTGTTTGAAGCTCATATTGTGGATAAACATGTCAGCTTGGCCATCCTTCATCTGGGAGACGGCGGCGCTCAGATCGACGTGGGTGACTTTCCCGCCCCAAGACTTAACGTCATCGTAAGAGGAGCCGTAAGCCTCCAAAATTTGGCTGGCCATGATTTCGCCCAAGCCCCCGCGTTGAACGGTTACCAAACGAACGCTTGGTTTTTTCTCCAATAGTTCCTCTATGGAATTGACGCCCAGTTTTTCGTCGACGACGATACCGATGCGATATGGCGAAGACAGTCCGCCCAATAATGCCCTTAAGTTTTTCATGGGCTTATCCTGGTAGGTGACTATGCCGTTATAGGCCCAGTTGGAGGCCACGCTAAAGGAAAGGCCCATTTCGGCCTTGCCCGTCCCCACCAATATGGGATTGCCGACGCCGCCCTGGTAGGGGAATACGTCAACCACCACTTTGGGCATGATTGATTTCATTACCTCGGAAACGGTCACGGCGTAGATATACCAAGAACCACCAACTGTCATGGAACAGAAACGAACTTGGCCGGTAATGTTGGCCGGGTCAGACTCTTGGGCCACGGCTTTGCCGCCGGTGGAAGGCAATCCAAAGACAAGGGCCATGGCAATGGCTAGAATAACGGTGATCTTTTTCATCAAAAACTCCTTAAGGAATTAAGGCCCATTTTGCCTTATCGCTTCAAGCACCGCTGAAAAACGGGCCATATAATTGAGTTGTCCATGGGGCAGTTTTGAACTGGTCCCGGGTTTTAGGTTGATTCGTCAATGATTATTGGTTCATCCGGCAGGGACTGATCCTCACGTCAGTTCCAGAGTTAAACGCCACAATCATTTGAGTGATTATATTAAGAACAATAAACTTATTTTAATTTTTACTCTTAAACGTTTTAACTCTCATATTATTGATCGTTCTTGACTGTTTATGATTTTAGAATTTAATTGGTGTTTATTGAAGTTTATGCGTCAATCTCTTGAGGCGGCGGTATCTCTCGTCCACGATGGCCTGGAGGGTCTCGGTTTGCCGTAAGTCGTAGTGGCCGAACCGTTTCATTAAACCGATATAATCGCCGACTGGCCGAGGGTCTTTTACCTCATGGGTAAAGGCGAAGTTGCCTTTGACCGCCTCCCATAAGGGAAAATAGTTGACGCTTACGGCCATCCTGGTGACCGCTACGGCCAATTCCGTGGGCATTTTCCAACCGGTTGGGCAAGGCGCCAAGACGTGTATGTAAGCGAAGCCAGTTTTAACAGCCTCTTTGGCTTTTTTGAATTTTTCCACCATGTCAGCCATATACCCCAGGGTGGCCGTGGCCGCGTAATTGACCCCGTGTTCGGCAATCAGTATGGCCACGTCTTTGGCCGCCCGGCTTTTACCGCGATCGTGGGAGCCCACCTGGGTGGTGTTGGTCCAGGCCCCAAAAGGGGTCGTGCCGATTCGCTGTATCCCGGTATTCATGTAGGCCTCGTTGTCGTAGCATACGTAGAGTATGCGCTCGCCCCTTTCGGCCGCGGCCGAGACGGTCCCAAAGGCCAGATCGGCGGTAGCCCCGTCCCCGGTTAAGGCTAAACATATGGTCTCTCGTCCGGTTTTTTTAAAATACCGAGAAACTCCGCTGGCCGTGGAGGCCAGATTGGTCATGAGGGTCCCGTAATATTGGACTTTCACCTTATCGCTTAAGACGCAACAGCTGGGCGCACCGAAGAGGACGACGTCGTCGCCAAGGGTTTTTAAAAGAACCCTGGCCACCAGTTCCATGGCGCAACCGGCGCAGAATTGCAAACCCGGGGAACAGACGTCGGGCTGGAAGCTTTCCAACAGGGGGCCGGCCTTCATCTCGGAAAGGACTTGGTGTGGGCAGGCCTCGGCGCAGGCCGCGGTCTCCCGACCGTGGCACATGTCACACTTTGAAGACTTATGAAGATTTTCTATGGACATGATGCCCCCGTAAGGGCAAACCATATTGCACAAACCGCAGCCCAAGCAAGTGGCCGGATCTATGGCCACGAACCCGGCCGAGTTTTTTCTCAAGGCGCCGGTGGGACAAACGTCCAGGCAGTCGCCGTCCGAGCACTGGTTGCAAGTGGAAACGGTACTGAAGTTTTCTTCGGGGAGTTCAACCTTTTCGATTTGCGGGAGTTTGGGGTAACTGCCCCGGTCGGCGCAGGCCTTTAAGCACTCCTGGCAGCCGACTGGGCAGCCGTTGTCGTTTTTTAAGAGGGTCGGGTAAGCCATTTTTCTTTCTCGCTTGTCGGGGTAAGCGGCCCTATGCCTTTGCCCCGCGGGGTTTGTGGCGAAAGCTACCGCCGTGAGGCCCGGTGCCGGGACATGAGCCAAATCGCCGTTTCTTTGGGTTTAGTTAAAAGAAGCTCCCGCTGGGCGTAAAGAGGCACCATCCTGGCGATCAAGTAACGGAAGACCCCTGGGTGGATCGATTTAAGTCCCACCGCCTCCAGGCCGGCCAGGGTGTCGCCCCGTAAAACTATTTTAATGGCGTAGCCTGGCCCCTCGTCGGACAAGGCCAGAGAGTCCGGCACTTGGCTTTCGTCGGTTTGGCCGAGGCTAAACAGGTCGAGATTAAAAAGGCGCAAATAATTGCCCGGTATCCATCCCCCATAGGTTTCCGCTTCTCCGGCCATGTTCCTGCCGGCGATTCGGCCTTGACTGGCCGCCTCTGGGGAGATGGGGCAGGTCCCCCGGCGCTGGCCCGTGTAATCCGGGGCGGCGGCCACGTCGCCGGCGGCGTAGACGTCATCGGTGACTTTGAGGTGGGAATCCACCAGTAGGGCGCCGTCTACCTTGGGGAAATCTCCCAGGGGGCTGGGTTCCACCCCGGTGGCGACTATCAGGGCGTCGGCCTTGACGGTACGGCCATCGGTAAGGATAGCGTCATAATAGTTACCCTTTTTTTCGGCGCCGGCCAGGCCGACGCCCGACTCGATGGTCACCCCATGGCCTGAAAAGGCGTCGGTCAGAAGGTTTCCGATAGTTTCGCTAAAATAGCGTCTAAGCAGACGGCTTCTGACGGCCAGGGTCACCCGACAACCGGCCGCCGAGAGTTTTTCGGCCAATTCCGTGGCTACCAAGCCACCGCCATTTATGAGGAACCCGGCGCCAGTTTTGACCCTCCCGGCGATTCGTCCGTAGTCGGCAAAAGTACGAAAACCCTTGCCGCTTTCCGAGGCCGGGTCTAGGCTGGCGCTTTTGGCCGGCGTCGCTCCGGTGGCTATGAGGAGGCGGTCGTAGCTTTCCCGGGTCCCGTCGGTAAACGCGACCTGTTTGGCTGGGGCGTCCACGGCGATAACCTCTCGGCCGCCCATAAACTCGGCCTTAAGTTCCGTTAAAAGGTTTTGGCCCTTTTGGAACAGCGCTTCATTGGTCAGCTCGCCGTTTAGCAGATATGGTAAGGCCACGGGGGAATAGGGTGGTTCCTTTTCGCGGCTGATGAGGATCAAATCGCCTTCCCGGTCGATGTCCCTAATGGCTTTGGCGGCGGCCTGGGCGGCCGGGCCCGCGCCCACGATCACGTATTTCGTCGGCATCGTTGCGAATCCTTTCTATTCCCAGATGAGCCAGTTGGTTTCTTTGACGGTTTGGCCGTCGGCCGCGGCCATGGTAATGGCCAAGGCCTTTTCCAGATGGTCGGCGGTAATGTCGAGACTGGATAAGCCATCGATGAAATCGACCATTTTCGGGGGATTGGTGACGTCGGGCAGGACAGCCCTGGCTTCCTGGAACAGGTGGCCGCAGTTCCAGCCCAAGCAGATGCTTCGCTCGATTACCGCCACGGCCTTTTTGCCCTCGAGCACCCTGGCCATTTCCTCCCTCGGGTAGGGCCGGAAAACCCGGAGGCGGGCCAAGCCAATCTTGTGACCCCGGTTCCTGGCCCTGTCAACGATAGTCCTTATGGTTCCTGAACAACTGCCGGCGGTCAGGTAAATGATCTCGGCGTCGTCGGCCCGATAAGTATCTATCATCCCGTAACGCCGACCGAATAAGGCCGCGAACTCATCTTCGACTTCCCCGTGGATGGCCTTGGCCCCTTCCATGGCCTCCAGGGCCATTTTCCGATAATTGGCGAAATCCATTCCGGCCAGGCTAATGCTAAAGTGGAGGGTCCGGGGATCGTCCAGTTTGGACCTTATTCTGGCCGAGACGGGGGCCAAGAACTTATCGACGGTGGCTTGGTCGGGAACCTCAACCCGCTCGTACTGATGGGAGAGGAAAAACCCGTCATAGGCCACTACCACCGGCAGTAACACCCGGGGATCCTCGGAGAGGCGGTAGGCAATTAACACCGAGTCGAGCACTTCCTGGCAAGTCTCCGGCTCGATTTGGATCCAACCGCCGTCCCGGGCGGTCATGATATCCTGGCGGCTGCCGCCCACTCCCCGTAAAGACGAGGTCTCCCTGGTAACGTTAACCATGACGGCCGGGACCCGGTTACCGGCGCAGAACATAAAGGGCTCGTTCATGTACGACAAACCCCAGGAGCTGGTGGCCGTAAAAACCCGGCCTCCGGCCACGGCCGCGCCGGTGATGGCGCTCATGGCCGTGTGTTCCCCCTCGACTTCGATTATTTCGGCGTCGATCAAGCCCTCGGCGTGAAATTTGGCCAGCTCTTCGGCCAACGGCGTCTGCGGGGTAATGGGGTACATGGCGATTACGTCGGGCCTGGCCAGCCTCACCCCGTGGGCGGCGGCTTTATTTCCGCTTAATACTTTGACGTCCATTATTCTTCCTCCAAGACCATGTCAATGGCGCCGGCCGGGCATTCAAAGGCGCAGACCCCGCAGCCCTTGCAATAGGCGTAATCCTGGAGATAGTGGCCGCTGGGCCTCTCGGTCACGCAGCCCACCGGGCAATAGAGAGCGCAAAGGCCGCACCTCCGGCAGTCGTCCTTGTTGGTGACGGGCCGTTTGAACCGCCATTCGCCAGTTTTAATTATTTGAACCTTATTGGTACAGTCTGACCAGGAGGACTCAAAAACGGCGGTTTTAGGTTCCAAGCAAGAAGTCTTCTTAATTTCAAAGAGCGAGACGGCGTCGTCGTCACCGGCTTGGGTATCGAATTTAATGACCTTAGCCTCGTCGTGGCCACGCTTTAAGACGATAAGGTTTTTCCTGAGCAACTCGCCGGAAAAGTTCTCCTCCACGGCCGGGGTGACGTCCCCTAGGCCAATGAGGCCGGTGACTTTGGCCAAAGCCCCCAGCATGACGACGTTGGTGATGTTGGTTCCAGTTTCCCGGTAGGCGATTTCCATGCCGTCGACCAGCCCAATGATCGAGGGCTTAACCCCCATGGCCAGTATCCGGGCGTGGTCCTTGGCGGCGGCCACGATGACCCCGCCGGTTTTAAAGCCCTCGTAGGTGTCTTTCTTGTCCAAAAGCGTGGGATCGAGGGCCAGAAGCATTTCCGGCCTGTAGATTTTGGTTTTTTCCCGGATCGGTTGGTCGCCATAGCGAACAAAGGCTTGCACGGCCGAGCCTCGCCTTTCGATGCCGAAAGACGGAAAAACCGAGGCGTACTTCCCCTGGCGCACGAAGGCGTTGGCCAACATTTCCGCCGCCATGACCGTGCCCTGGCCGCCCCGGCCATGGAGTCTAATTTCTCCCATACGGAAAGCCTCCCTAATAATTCCGTTATTGGCCAACGATCACGCGAACGTCTACCGCCGCGTAGCCTTTGGCATAGCTTACGATTGGGTTTAGGTCTATTTCTTTGATTTCGTGGTACCGGCAAATAATGTCCCCAACGTTAACCAACAGTTGGCGAAGCGCTTCCAGGTCTCGGGGGCTTTCGCCCCTTACCCCTTTTAAGATCCGAGACACTTTCGTGGCCTCGATCTGACGGCCCGCCTCGGCTTGGCTTAAAGGGGCCAGCCGAAATTCGACGTCCTTAAAGACTTCCACGTAAACGCCGCCCAGGCCAAACATGACCACCGGGCCAAACTCGGCGTTTCTAAGGGCGCCGACCACGACTTCCACGCCCTTGGGCATCATTTTTTGTATCAATAGCCCGTCAATCTGGGCCCCGGGAACCTTGGCCCGAATCTGGCCGGCCATGGCCTGGCAAGCCTTCTCCAGCTCCCTATCGCTTTCGATGCCAACGATCACGCCGCCGGCTTCGGATTTATGGATTATCTGACGAGACAAAACTTTTAAAACCACCGGGTAGCCCAGCTCCCGGGCGGCAACCAAGGCCCCCGGCGTATCGGCGGCCGTCCTTGACGGTGGCGTCAGGATGCCGTGGATCGAGCATAATTTTGCCGCTTCCAACTCTGGCAAGAGCTTAACCCCTTCCTTAACCAATCGGCTTAGCGTATCCTTCATCGAAACTCGGCCCTCCTTAAATAACGGCCATAACCGACCATATTGGCCATAACTTTGGCGGCCACGTCGGGCATGTCCATAGCCGGAAGGCCGCCCGCCTCCAACAGTTTCCAGCACTCGCCCACGTCGGTGCCGGCCATGAGAACCGTCAGCATGGGTTTTCTTTTATCCTCGGGCACCGAGTTGTAGCCGGCCAGAATGGACTCGGCCTGTTCCCGGTCTTTAAGAAATTTGGGCGGGGTGGTCAAAAATAGCAAAGCGTCGATGCCTTCCTCTTCCATGATTAAATTGATGATTTGTTCATGCATAATCGGGGTGACCGAGGCCGTCATATCGATGTACCCGTCTGGGTTACCCACGTTGGCGCTAGCTATAAGGATTTTTCTGGCCTTTTCTTTAAACTCCTGGCTAAAGTTGGCCAAGCGGGCTTGTCCCGTGGCGATCAGGGTATCGACGCATATTGTGCTTGGGCCGCCAACGACGGTCAAAAGACAGACCCGATCGCCTTTAGGAACGGGCAATTTGTCAAACACGCGACTGGTGTGGTAAAACTCGGCCACGCTGTCGGCCCTGATTACTCCTGCCTGTCGAAAAGCGCCGTCATAAATGATATCGTCCCCGGCCACCGAGGCCGTGTGGGACAAGGCCACCCGAGATCCTACGTCACTCTTTCCAGCCTTAATGACGGTTATGGGTTTTTTCCTGGTAACCTCCGAGGCCGTTTCGATAAGAGCCCTGGCCCTGGTGGTGCCCTCCAAATACATGGCAATGCTTTTGGTTTTTTCGTCCTGGCCAAGAAAAGCCAAGACTTCGGTGACGTCGACGTCGGCCATGTTACCCAAAGTCACGAATTTATTGAGGCCCAAAAGTCCCAATTCACTTGCCCAACGCAGACATGACGTGGCGAAAGCCCCGCTTTGGCTGACGATGCTCAAGCCGCCTTTGGAAGTTACGGGAGGCAAGCTAAAGCTTGTGTTTACGCCGTTATAAAAATCGGCTATGCCTTGGCAGTTGGGACCTATGACCCTGACCCCTACTTCCGTCATGGTCCCGATAACC